>CAZYSW010000295.1:3516-7394 GCA_964650105.1 uncultured Nannocystaceae bacterium | reverse complement strand
TGTCGGCGAGCTCTGGCGCTTCGACGACTTCGTGGCCACCGTCGCGGACGACGCCGAGCATCACCTCGGTGTCCACCTGGTTCTTCGGACACCCCAGCGAAACGAAATAGACCTTGCGCGCCACGAGATGCAGCGCTTTCTAGCAGACGTGTCCCGGGCGTACCGCCGAAGGGGGCTCCGCCGCCAGCGCAGCCCCGCGTGGACGCCGGGCGGTTGAGCCCGACCGTTTCGGGAACCCCCGGCCTCCCCGGCCGGCGCCGGGGCGACAACGCGCACCGCTTCGTGGCACTCGAGCTCGCGCCGCTTCGGGGCCCCGGCAGGGCGTCGCGATCGACGCACCCGCTCCCAAACCCTCTGACGCGCGGAACCTCATGACGGTCCGGGGCGCGGTCTCGCACCGCCCTTCGGGGGCGCTTCTCGCCGACGGGCCCCGGTCGGTCCCCGGGGAGAAGAGCCCCCGAACGTCGGCGGCGAATCCACGCGCGCAGGCGCCACCCGGGGATCCGGGCGCTTGACCAAGCCGCCCCAGGTCGCTACGTTCGCGGCCCTTCCGAAGAGGTAGCTCGCTCCGATGGCCGTCAAGATCAGGCTCGCACGTGCTGGTGCGAAGAAGCGCCCCTACTACCGCATCGTGGCGGCCGACGCCCGTTCTCCTCGGGACGGCCGTTTCCTCGAGAAGCTCGGGACCTACGATCCGACGACGAACCCCGCGACCGTGGTGATCGACCGGCCCCGCGTCGAGCACTGGATCGGGGTCGGGGCCAAGCCGACCGAGACCGTTCGACGCCTCCTTCGTCGAGCGGCCCGGGCCGAGGGGTGAGCGCCACCGAGCGATCGCCGGGCCGTACTGCTTCGTCGGTCGGGGTCGTTTCGCGTCCGCACGGTGCTTCGGGTCGGGGGGGTCGACGCCACGACGAGGGGCGGCGTCGCGCGTCGCACGCTTTTCCTTTTGCTCGTTTCGCGCCGGTGTGGGATGCTTCGAGGGTTCTCGGCACGTAATTCCTCTCGCTCCGCTCGCTCTCTCCGCTGATGCGCCCTCTGCGCTCCTCTTCTCGTCCGCTTCGTGGAGCCCCGATGCCCTCCATCTCACTCAAAGAGCTCATCGAGTTCATCGCCCGCGCACTCGTCGACAATCCCGACGAGGTTCAAGTGGCGGAGATCGCGGGTGAGCAGACCATCGTCCTCGAGCTTCGCGTCGCCAAAGAAGACCTCGGCAAGGTGATCGGCAAGCAGGGGCGCACCGTCAAGGCGATGCGCGCAATCCTGAGCGCGGCCTCCTCCAAGCTCCGCAAGCGCGCCGACCTGGAAATCCTCGAGTAAGGCGCTTCACGCCCGCTTCGCACGCCGCCACGTTCTGGGCGCCCACCCGTGGCGGCGGTATGTCATGCACGAGTCATGAGCGACGAGAGGCCGAGCGTTCCTCGATCCGCGGCGCGCCTCGAGGTCGGTTGGGTCAGCGGTGCACACGGCCTGCGCGGCGCCCTGAACGTGCGCACGCACGACCCGGCGTCGACCTCCGTCGCCGAGGGCGTCGAGGTCGTGCTCGTGCAGCCGGAGACGTCGGCGACGCAATCGTTCGTCGTGCGCTCGGCGGTGCCTCGACCCGGCAAGCCCGGGCACCTCCGCGTCGAGCTCGTCGGCGTCGACGATCGCACGCGCGCCGAGTCGCTGGAGAAGCATCGCATCGAGATCGCGAGAGAGGAGCTCCCCGCGCTCGGCGGTGACGAGTTCTACCTCGCCGACGCGATCGGACTGCCCGTCGAACGCGAGCGCGATGGTTCGCCCCAGCATCTGGGGCACGTCATCGGTGTGGTCACCGGCGGCGCCCAGGACATGTTCGAGGTGGAGTGGAAGGATCCCTCCGGACGCCGGGAACGCTGGCTCTTGCCGGTGATCCCCCAGTTCATCACGGACGTCGACGAGACCCGCGTGCTCGTCGATCTCCCCCTCGGCCTTCTCCCCGACGGGCTGGAATGAGCATGCCCGCTCCCCACACGACTTTCGAGGTGTTCACGCTCTTCCCCGAAGCGGTGGAGGGGTTCGTGCGCGCCGGTTTGCTCGGCAAGGCGATCGAGCGCGGGCTGGTCGAGGTGCGGTCCACGAACTACCGCGACTTCGCCCACGACAAGCACCGGACGGTCGACGACACGCCGTTCGGAGGCGGGGCCGGCATGGTGATCAAGCCCGAACCGGTCGTCGAGGCGCTGGAGGCCGTCGAGGCTCGACGCGGCCCCATGCATCGCATCCTGCTCACGCCGTCGGCGCCACGCTTCGATCAGCGGGTTGCGGAGCGGCTCGCCCGCCTGCCCCGCATCGCGCTCGTGTGCGGGCGCTACGAGGGCATCGACGATCGCGTTCGCGAGCACTTCGTGGACGAGTGTCTGTCGCTCGGCGACTTCGTCCTCGGCGGAGGAGAGGTTGCAGCGCTCGCGATCATCGAGGCCGTCGCACGCTTGCACGAGGGCGTGCTCGGCAACCCGGAGTCGGCGCTCACCGAGAGCTTCGCCGTCGACGACGGCGGTCGCTTGCTCGAGCACCCCCAGTACACGCGACCGGCCGAGTTTCGCGGGCATCGAGTGCCCGAGGTGCTGCTGAGCGGCAACCACGCCGCCATCGCGCGGTGGCGTGCCGACGCGGCACGACGACGCACGTGGTCGCTGCGCCCCGACTTGCGACAGGTGACGCCCCTTCGTCCCGAGGCGCCGGTGCACCTGGCGTGGAGCGGGATGGCCGATCCTCCCGAAAGGCTCGCCGAACTCTGCACCGGCCACCGCCTCGCGGGCGTCGTCGTGCTCGGCGACGACGCGGAGCGGCCCGTCGACGTCGTGGCCTGGGTCCGCGCTTCGGGGGGAAAGGTGCCCGTCACCGCCTTTCGCAACCTGCAGGCTCTGCGCAAGCGGTTGCGCCAGCGAAGCGGCCACACGCCGTTCGTCGTCGCGGTGGTCGACCACGGAGATGCGCCGACCGCACAGCGCGACCCGGGTGCCGTGCTCGATGCCCGAGCGGCGTCCGTTGGCGACCCGTTGGCGCCCCTGGTGGTGTGGGTGCCCGCCGAGGATCCGTCCCCCGTGGACCTTGCGGACGCGGTTTTTGCGCCGGTGCTGGCCCCGGCGGGAGACGAACCACTTGCCAAGGCTCCCTCGATCGCGGACGCTTCGCGCCCACGCACGCGGCGGGTCACCCTGGCCGCCCGCGCGCTAGACCTGCTTTACGAGCCCGGGGATGCCAGCGCCGAGCCGTCCGACGTCGCGGAGTCGGCCGCTCCCGAGAGGTGATGCCATGAGCCACAGCATTCCGACCATCGAAGCCATCGAGCGCGCCGCCAACCGTACCGACCTGCCGCCGTTCCGGCCCGGTGACACGATCCGCGTCCACGCCCTCATCTCCGAAGGCGGCAAGGATCGCATCCAGGTGTTCGAGGGCGTGTGTATCCACCGCAAGCGCGGTGGCGGTCGCGGATCGTTCACGGTCCGCAAGGTCTCGAGCTCCCACGGCGTGGGCGTCGAACGCGTGTGGCCGGAAAACTCCCCGCGCGTCGTGAAGGTCGAGCTCGTCACCCGCGGCAAGGTCCGCCGGGCGAAGCTGTACTACCTGCGAAACCTTCGGGGGAACGCCGCGCGCATCAAGTCCAAGCTCGGCGACTACGGCGAGCTCCTGGCCCGCCAGGCCGAGGCGCAGGCCCAAATCGAGGCCGAGCGCGCCGTTGCATCCGACGATTCCACACCCAGCCCCGCCACCGCAGCCGAGGGCGAGACCAAGTAGGCCACCAAGGCCCGCCCGGGCCGCGACCGCATCGTCGCGACGCTTTCGGGATCGCGGCTCCGGATTGCGGGTTCGGAGTTCCGGTTCTGGATTGCGGGTTCGGAGTTCCGGTTCTG
>CAZYSW010000295.1:0-3416 GCA_964650105.1 uncultured Nannocystaceae bacterium | reverse complement strand
GGTTCGGAGTTCCGGTTCTGGATTGCGGGTTCGGAGTTCCGGTTCTGGATTGCGGGTTCGGAGTTCCGGTTCTGGATTGCGGCTTCTGGATTGCGGGTTCGGAGTTCCGGTTCTGGATTGCGGCTTCGGATTCCGGCTCCGGCGCGAGATGTTGCCCGCGAAGGTTTGACCTGTTCTGCAGGGACAGGTCACCTCCGTGGCACGACTCCGACGACCACGACGTCCACGTCCACCTTCCTTTACGAGGTGCGGGCGTCATCGTGGTCTCGACGTGTCTGGGTCGGTCCAACGGCGTGTGGACGCGTGCGTCGCGAGAGAAGGGGCGGCTGGCTCTCGCGGGCGTGCTCGGAGGGGCGGGGCGTGGTTAGGATGGTGGAGAAGGATGGGGGAGGGGGCGGAGAAGGGGTCGACGCGGGACAAGGGGCGCGTCGTCGAGCAACGGGTCGCGCGGTATCTGGAGCGGGCGGGGCTGGAGGTCGTGGCGCGGAACGTGGAGATCGGGGGCGGGGAAATCGACCTCGTGGCGCGGACCGTGCGTGGTGAGCCGATGGTGGTGTTCGTCGAGGTGCGGTCGCGACGGCACGACGAGCGGGGTGATCCGCTGGAGACCGTCGATCGCCTCAAGCAGCGCAGGGTGATCCGTGCCGCGACGGCGTGGCTGGTCGACAACGATCTCTGGGAAAGGGTCGCCGTTCGCTTCGACGTCGTGGGGGTGATCGCACCCGAAGGGGAGCGTCCGGTGGTCGACTGGATCGCGGGGGCGTTCGAGGCCTGAGCCGTGCTCGACGTCGTCGCCCGGGAGGGCGATCGCCGAATGCGAACGAGCCGCGGGGGACCAGGCCCACGCGGCTCGTATCGACGTGAAGGGGGTGGTTCGCCTACGGCTTGCCGCAGGCGTCGGGCGGCGTTTCGATGCCCGGTCCCACGCAGCAACCTTCGAGGGAGCCTTCGGCGCACTTCATGTCGCGCTCGGTCGTGACCCCGAGGTCGTCCTCGCACACGCACAGCTTCTCGCAGCAGAACTCGCCGAGGCTCTGGATGCGGCGGCACTTGAAATCGCCGGCGCACTGCGTGTTGTCCACGACCACCTTCTTGCCGATCCCGCCGTCCTTGCAGTCCGCGTCGCTGCTACACTTCTTGGAGCACATCGAGCGCTCGAGCACGTAGTCGATGCGAAGACGGCAGAGGCCGCTGTTGGCCCCCGCAGCCTTGGCGCACTCGAAGCGACGCACGTCGGGCTGGGCCTCGTTGCAGTCCGCGTCGGTCTGGCAGGCGTCGGCCGGCGGCTCTGCCTCGTCGGCGTAGACGCACAGCAGCTCGTCGCAGCTCAGGGCCGGGAAGGTGACGAGCTTGCTTTGGGGGGGCTCCGTCTTGCCGTGGTTGCAGGGGGCACCGACATCGCCCTTGGGGCAGCCGGCGAGGACCGGCACGAGAGCCAAGAGGCCGACGGCGGCCAGGCTTCGGGATTTGTGGCCGAGAACGCCGCACCACGACGAGGCGGCGGAGCACAGCGAGTGGAACGTGATGGGCATGTACGAGCTCGCTTGGGTTCTAGGGCCAGCAGGATGCCACGAAGGGCACCCCGATGGATCTGGGAACGTGGCCTCTGCTCGACGAAGGAACCTTCGGAGGCCCAGCGCGCAAAGGTCAAGGCATCGTACACGGACCACGGGGACGGTCAAGGACGCGCACGACGGCTCCGGGCCTCGTGCGGGATTGCCTCGCCCGAACAGCGGAGGGTCACTCCCCGGGCCCTCGCGCGCGTGGACCCACCGGGCGTGGGCCCACGCGTCGCATGCCGCGTAGGTCTCAATCCGGAATTGTCGCACCTCGAGATGCGGATCCCGGCCTCCCCGCGATCACCGCGAACGGTGGGTGGACGTCGGTGGTGCACCCGTAGAGGGCGTTCGCCGCCTCGATGCTTCGCCGTCGGCTCCCGGATTCTCGGGCCCGCGCCCCGCATCGCCCGGACCGCAGGCCGGTCGTCGGATCCTTTATATGGACCGCCTGCCGCCCGGTGAGCCAGCCGAGCCGCAGGCTGCACGCCCGAAGGCCCGTGTGCGAACGTGCAGGAAGGGCTGCGAATCGGGCGCCCGAGGGGCTCGACGACCGATCGGGGAGATCCGCGACGGTACTTCGCATCGCATGTCCGTGACGTGGCTTGCAACGAGGTCAGCGGGTTTCGAACACGGCATCCCGTGAGTGAACGCCGGAGCAGCACGGGAACCCCCGTCACCCACGGTCGTGCAAGTGGGCGTCGCCCGTCTCGACGGACCGGATGGCGGTCGCCCATGAGTGATTTGTGTGGTCAATCTGCCGGTTCGGGCGCCGGCTTCTCGCGGACAGCCACCCTTGCGGGTCGGCTCAGCCCGCTGGTAATGTCCTAGGCCACTCAAGATGGAGGTTTTCCATCTTCACGAGACCCTCAACCCGTTCGCCGGCACGACGCGGTTTGGCAGCCCTGTGCGGTTGTCGATCGCCGTCTTGCTCCAGAGCGGAAGGCAGTCGTCGCAGGACTCAGGCCCCGATGAAGAACCCGTCGCGTAGGCGTTCGCTGCTCGTCAGCTCCACTCTCGTTTCCGCTCTAGGTCTGTTCGTGGCCAACTCGGCCTCGGCTGTCGGTCCTTCAGAACCGCCGCCGCCTCCACCGGCAGGCGACGGAGCTGGGGCCGCACCTGCAGCACCACCTCCACCGCCACCCGCCGAGGCTGCGGCCGGCAGTCCGAACGCGCAAGGCGAGAAGGACTACCAGGCCGCGAACTACGAGGCGGCCGCGATCCAGTTCCACAAGATCGCCGCGGGCGAGCTCCCGGGGGATCAACCGCGCGCCCAGTTCTGGCTGGGCAAGACGCTGTACCAGCTCAGGTTCTACTCGGCCTCGCTGTCGGTGTTCGACGAGATCGTCCAGGCCGGTCCGTCCCATCCGTATCACAAGCTCACGCTGCCGTGGCTGGCATCGCTCAGCCGCGAGCTACCCGAGGGCGCCGAGGTGCTCGAGAAGGTCGGGACCTACAAACCGACCGATCTCGAGGACGAGGCCTTCGACGAGGTTCGTGACGAGCTGTACTACCTGCTGGGCCGCTTCTACTACCAGAAGGGCAACCTCCCGCAGGGCATCGCGCTGCTCGGCCAGGTGCCGAACAACAGCGACTACTACATCCCGGCCCAGTTCTTCTTGGGCGTGGCCCACACCCGCTCCTTCCAGGGCGAGCCGGCCGTCGACGCCTTCAAGAACGTGCTTCGGCGCTCCATCGAGCTGCGCGAGGCCGACGAGGCCAACAAGAAGAAGCGGAAGAAGGAAGAGCGCAAGGCCAAGAAGAAGATCAAGACCAAGCGCCGGAAGAAGAAGGATCTCACCAGCGTCGAGCAGAGCTTCGCCGACGAGATGCGGCAGTACGAGCACCTCGCGGCGCTCG
>CAZYSW010000294.1:0-7422 GCA_964650105.1 uncultured Nannocystaceae bacterium | reverse complement strand
GGGGGCCGATCCGCGACAGGTCGAGGTGCCGCCTCCCACGGGGGCCTCGATCGAGCCGCGAGCGAGACGGCGCGCCAGCACGCTGTGTCGTGCGCTCACCGACGCTTACGATGCCGCGGCGAGCCAGGCGGGCGTCGACAAGTCGCAGACCGGCGCGGTGTTCGGCTCCGCGCTGGGCGAGGTGACCACGATGCTGTCGCTGCTCGATCAGATGAGCCGCAACGAGGAGCTGTCTCCGATGGCCTTCGGGACCAGCGTCCACAGCGCGGCGGCCGGGACCGTGTCGATCAGCACCAAGAACCGCGGGTTCACGACCTCGATCTCCGCCAACCACGACACGGCGGCGGCGGCCTTGTTCGAGGCGGGGGGCGTCGTCGAGACGATGGGCTCCCCGGTCATCGTCGCGTGCGGGGACGAGAGCTCGCCCGACCGGTTCGTCGACGATGCCGAAGCGTTCGACATGGTGGCGGTGGCGATCGCGTTCGTCCCCGCAGGATCGGACGGGCCCGTGCTGGCCCGATTGCGGGGCCCCTTCCGCGGGACGCCGACGATCCCTCCCGCCGAGGTTCGCGACCGCATCGGACGCAACCCGCAAGCCGGCCTCGTCGACCTGGTGGCCGCGATCGTCGGCGGAGCCGAAGGCGTCGTCGGGCTCGACCGTGGCCGCGGCTCGGGATGGTGCGTCGAGGTGGCGGGGGCCGGCCGATGACGGTCGGGGGGCACGACGGTGGCGTCCCGTATCCGCCCATCGATAAGCTGGTTCCCCACGGTCCGCCCATGCGGGCGATCGAGCGGCTGGTGGAGTGGGCTCCGGGGCGGGCGATCTGCGAGCTGCACGTCCGGGACACCATGCCGTTCGTGCAGAAGGGGCGGGTAGCCTCGGTGGTCACGCTCGAGTACATGGCCCAGGCGGTCGCCGCCTGCCTGGGGCACGAGGCCTACGTGTCGGGGGGGGGCATTCGCGTGGGCATGCTGATCGGTCTGCGCCGGATGGAGCTCCTCCGGCCCTCGATCGCGGTGGGGAGCCGCGTCCTGATCGAGGTCGAGCGCCAGCGCGGGAACGACGAAGTCAGCACTTTCCGCGGCGAGACCCGCGTCGGCGACACCCTGGTCGCCACCGCGATCCTGACCCTCTTCCACGCCGAGCACCCCCCGGACACCTGACCCTCGGGGGATGAAGGCGGGGGGCGACCGGGGGGGAGGCGAGCAGAAAGGGGGAGGTGACGGGTCCAGCGGAGGGGGCTTGGTCGGCGTGCGTTCGCCCCGGCGCCTTCGGCCATCGGTCGTGGTGGGTCGGGGCGCGATAGCGAGCGCACGCAAAACCCGTTGGCAAGGCGTGCGAGTTGTGGGACGGTTCTGCGCAATGCTGCGTAGGACCTTGGAAAGTACGGTGCTCCTGTCGGCCCCCTTCGTGGTGAGCTGTGGGGGCGACGATTCGAGCACCGGAGACGGTCAAGGCTCCGACACCGGAACTTCGATGCCGACCACCGGGGGCATGACGATGGACGACACGACGCCCACCGCGGATGACACGTCGACCGCGGATGCCAGCGGAACCGCCGACAGCACGTCGACGGCCGACGGCAGCTCGGGAAGCGACGGCAGCTCGGGAAGCGACGGCACCACGGGGACCGGCGACAGCGGGACGACCGACGACACCACGGAAACCGGGACCACCGACGGGACGACGACCGAAGACGATTCGACCTCCGACGGCGGCAACCAGTGCATCCCGACCGAACAGGTCGAGATGACCTGCGACAAGATCGACAACGACTGTGACGGGTTGGTCGACAATGTCGACCTCGGCGGCGACGGCATCTGTGATTGCCTCACGATCGGTATCTTCGGGGAGACGGGATATGCGCCGACGTCGAACTTCGAGGCGTGGCTCGAGGCTCAGGGCACCGCCGTGACGCGGACCCTCCTCCTCAACCAGCCGGAGATCGTCACCGAGGCGTTCCTGGCCGATTACGACCTGATCATCGTGGACCGGATCCAGCGCTCCTTGAGCGCGACCGAGGCCGCGGCACTCGAGGCCTTCGTCAAGGAGACCAATGGCGGCCTGATCGTCTTGATCGGATACAATTTCGACAGCGGCAATCCGGCGCCGGAGCGGGACCGGGCCAACACGGTGCTCGCACCGTTCGGTCTCGCTTACCAGGGCGACTACATCCACCCGTTCGACATCATGCCCACGTTCGATCCGGGGCATCCGATCTCGATGGGCATCTTCGACGTCAACTACAACGGTGGGATCGAGCCGGTCGACGTCGAAAACCAAGGCACGTCGGAGATCTTCGCCACCCTGCCGGCCGGTGATGCCGGCCTCGCGCACGAGACCAACGACGGAGGGCGCGTCATCCTGTGGGGCGACGAATGGATCACCTTCGACAGCGACTGGCAGGGCTACGCCGACGTCGAGACCTTCTGGTCGCAGATGATCGACTGGGCGCGGCCCCAGGACTTCTGCGCATCGCCCCAGTAGTCGTCGCGCTCGGGACGAGCCGGCGCGTCCCCGGCCCCAGCTCCCGGATTCGCGTGCCCCTTCGGGTGTTCGGAGGGGGTCACCCGAGCCGCCCCGGTAAACGGACGCGATGCGCTACCCTGTAGAGGTGAAACGCTGGCCGTTTTCGATGGCCTGGATGGTCGTGGTCGCGTGTGGACCCAAGGTCGAAGAGCCCGACGGTGCACAGTCCAGCGAAGGCACCACGGAGTCGCAAGGCGCGGTCGACACCGGGACGTCCGTTTCGACGACGACCACCGCGACGGACGAACCCTCCGCCATGGTCACCTCGGAGGCAGAAGTCACGTCGTCGCCCGATCCGGCGACCAGCCTCGATGGGACGACGGACTGGTCGTGCGGTTGCGAGGACTCGCGGCCGATCGCCTTCGACGAGCCCGTCCGCGAGGGGTTCACGGCGGCCGACCTCGTGGCCGCGCTGTCGGGGACGCAGCTCGCATGGACCTGGACGGGCGTGGCCGGCGAGCCCACCACGAACATGCGCGTGGATCTCGTCTACGAGGGTGGACAGGTGCTGACGGGGCCCGGGGTGACGACGGTTGTCTGTTCCTGAGCAACCCCTGTCCCGATGGAGTCACCGTGCCGGTGCGGCTCGTGCTGACGTCCGACGACGGCTGGGTCGCCGACAGCTTCGAGGCCGTCGTCGAAGGCGTGCTCGAAACGTACGTGGAGGTCCGTGTCGACGAGCTGTCGACCTCCGAGTACCAAGGGGCTCTGCTGCAGCAAATGATCGAAAACGGCGCAGGCGAGCCCGTCGAGCTGACCTGGGTGTCGGCGGGCGTGGGGTGGGACTGGTTCGTGGGCAACGGGACGCTTTTCGTCACCGGCGGAATGTACGGGGGCACGGCGGATCTGGGGCCGTGGGTCGAGCTCGGCTGGGGACAGCAGCTCTGACCCGCCGCGGTCCGGGCCCGCGGTGCGCTCGAACGGGGCGCGGTGCCGTTTCGCCTGCACGCGGATCGGCCGGCGTCAGTGCGAACTTAGGCCCGAGAACCGTACGAGCGTGGGCTCGGGGATCCAGGTCGACGTGCTGGACGGGTCGATTTGACCGCGTCGATTGTCGCCCCAGCACGACACCCGGTCGTCGGGGTGGAGCACACAGCTCAGGCGAGAGCCGACCTGCAGCTCGACGGCGGGAGCCGGCAACGCCGGCGTCGTCTCGGTCGCGCTCCGATCGGTCGAGCCGAGCACCAGCGCCTCGTTGGTGCCCCGGCAACGCACGGTGCGGTCGGCACCGAGATCGCAGTGGAATCCCACGCCGAAGCCGCGCTCCACAGGAGCCTCGGGGATCCGCGTGATCCGTTCCATGCCGCCCGGCAGCCCGTTGCGATCCCCGATCCCCCAAAACAACGCGCCTTCGGTTTCCACCACGCACTCCACCCCGTCGGCTTCCCAAAAGGTGCAGCGGGCCCGACCGACGTTCTCGAGGGGGTCGGTCCACCGCGGGGGTCGATCCACGAGCGGCCAGAACCGCTTCGCGCACAGGTACGCGCCGCTCGTCGAGATCACGCACAGGTCGTCGTCGACGCTGGTTGCGGCCACGACGGGCACCGGGAGCTCCACCTGCCGTGCGCGGGCGTCGGGGAACTCCCAACAGCTCAGCGCACCGCCCCGACGGATCGCGCACGCGCCGTGGCCGTTGGACAGGACCTCGACGCGAACGGCGTCGTCCAGGCCGTGGACGTCCGTGTCGAGGACCTCCTCGGCGGTCAGGCCCGGAGAGAAACAGCGCACTCGCCCGCCCCCCCAAACCGCGCACACGGTGGTGTCGACCGTGGGGCTGAGGTCGGTGACGCCCGGCGTTCGAGCGAACGCGCTCGGGCCGAAGCGTCCCGACGCGTCGGGTTGGCAGACCACCCCGTGCCGCAGGGCCAGGCACACGGGTGAATTCGCATCGCCTTGGCCGATGCTCAGGCGGCGCGGGCTAGCCGGGGGGCTCGAAGACGTCGCAGGCGGTGTCGATGACGCTGACGGCGTCGTGGAAGAAGGGGGTGTAATCGTTGGCGCAGATCGACAGGCAGTCAGACCGACGACCACAATTCCCGACACACTTCCCAGGGTCCATCGCATGGTCGAAGCCCTCCAGCGCGTGGTTGCACGTTCCCGGCAACTGCCCTTGGCCACCGAGCGCGTCGATTGTACGTGCGCGCGACCGGTCTTCGGGCGTTCGTGGTGCAGCGCGGGCGGGACGTTGTTCGGTGCCGTGCCGCGACGGCGCGACCCGGGATGGAGCGCGGCCGCAACCCGGTTCGCCGGCGGTCGGGCCGAGTGTCACCCACCCTGGGCCGCGCACCGAGGGTGAGCCCGGCGGGTCGGGAGCCCGCGAACGGAGAGCGGACGTTCGCTTCGCCCCATCGTCGTGCGGAGGCGAGCACCCAGGGGCCGGTCAGGTGGGGATCCCGCAAAACCCGACCGTTTCGTAGCCCGGAGGGGCCTCGCCTTCCTGATACCAGGGGATGCACTCCTGGCCCTGGGCGGCGCCACTGCACTCGACGGTCTCGGTCGTATCGCAATACTCGGAGCAACAACCGCTGCTGCCGACGCACCCGGGAACCGCCTCGGGGATCGCACAAAAGAGGCCGACGTCGCAGACGTTGAAGTACTCGCACGGTGAGCCGAACGCCCCGTTCTCGAAGGAGTAGTCGGGCCAGCACAGGAACTCGCCAGCGACCGGATAGCAGCCTTGTGGCCATCCCGAGCTGGGGCAGTCCTGCAGCAGCGGATTGCAGGTCGGCAAGCACAGCGCCAAGACGCCGTTGTTGCTGATGTTGCAGGCGTGTCCCGCATCGGGGCAACTCGGCGACGCCTCGGAGCCCTCGCAGAATCCGACGCAATAGCCGATGTTCGTCTCCGGATCGACCGCGAAGCACATCGAGCCGAGCGCACAGTCGTCCAGGCCGCTCACGTCGTTGCCCTGCACGGTGCATGCGTCGCCGGGTTGCTTGGGGGCCGGATCGAGCGGGGCACACTTGGTCGCGTTCCAGGAGCTTCCGCCGTCGTTGGCCCAGGGCATGCACTTTTCGCCCTGGGGGCAGTCCTGCTCCCAGATGTCGCACTCGCTGGGATTGCTGGCGTCGGGCAGGACGGAGAAGCCCATGCCCGTGTCCTCAGAGCTTCCCGTATCGACCGGGCTGGCGGTGTCGTCGGAGGTCGAGCCGTCGGAGTCCACGCCCGTTTCGCTCGCGGTGCTCGAGGCCCCGGAGGTGCCCGTGCTCGGGGGGGTGGCCTCGTTGCTCGACGCGTCCTTGCAGGCCGAAAGGAGGAAAAGGGCCGCGGTGGTGGCGGTACAGGCGCGGATGGGCATGGTCAGGAAGGCTCCGCCCACGAGCTGCCGGTGACGCCGCGCGGTTCGTGCACGGATCGTTCGAGGGGGCGCGCCATGGCCCAGCCGGTCGCGCCGATCTCAGTCGAGGACGGTCGCCCAGGGGGCGAGGGCGGGATCTTTGGCCGCATCCCAGAAGCGAGGCGTCCACGGGCTGCCTTCGACCACCAGCGCGCCCGCGTAGCCGCGTGCGGGGGTGAAGTCGAACATCGACCAGAGCTGCGGCGTCCTGCCCGGAGCGCCGGCGATCACCCGGGGCGGCTCGTCGGGTGCGACCGAGACGCTGAACAGGTCGGGGCCGAGGGTGAACCCGGTGCCGAGGGCCTTGATGTACGCCTCCTTGCGGGTCCACACGGTGAAGAAGGCTTCGATGCGCACCGTGGCAGGCAGGCGCACGAACGCCGCGCGCTCGATCGGCGAGAAGTTGCGGGCCGCGAGCGCATCGACGTCCGCGTGTTCGCGATGCCGCTCGACGTCGACGCCGACGTGCGCCGCCCGAGCGACCGCACACACCACGAGATCGCCCGAGTGGGACACGTTGAAGCCCAGCGGCTCTCCGTCGCTCCGGGCGAGGAAAGGCTTTCCGTGCGTTCCCTCGAGAAGCTCGAGCGCCGCGGGATCGCGGTTCGACACCCGACCCAGGACGCTTCGCAAGAGCACCCGGGTGGCGACGAAGCGGTTGCGGTCCGCGGTCCGAAGAAACCGGTGCGAGCGCGCCAGCTCGGCGGACGACAGGCATCGGGCCGCGCGTTCGAGCGCGTGCTCGTCGAAGGGGCTCCGAGCCGCGAACACCTGCACCTCGCCCTCCGAGAGAACCGGGTCGGACGGGGGCGCGCTCCACGTCGTGTCGTCGTGCATGACCATGCCGGGCGCGCGGGATCGGGTCAGGGGTGAGGGGTGGTGACGAGCAGGCAGGTGTTTCCAGTGAGGGGGCGGGTGGCGGTGAGGCGGAGGCCGGCGTTGGCGAAGAGGCGGCGAAACTCGGGCTTGGTGCGTTCTCGGCCGCCGCCGGTGAGGACGAGCATCTCGAGGTCGATGAGGCGTGCGCCGTCGCGGAGGTTGCCGGGCAGGAGGATGGACTCGACCACGAAGATGCGACCTCGGGGGGCCATGGCCGCGGCGCAGCGACGCAGCAGGTCCTCGGCGCGGGCGTCGTCCCAGTTGTGAAGGACGTGCTTGAGGACGTAGGCGTCGGCTCCGGGGGGGACGGCTCGGAAGAAGTCGCCTCCGACGAAGGTGCAGCGCTGCGCCAGGCCGAGGGCCTCGAACCGTCGGCGTGCCGCTTCGAGGACCGAAGGACGCTCGAGCAGGACGGCCTGCAGCGCGGGGCGACGCGAGAGCAGCTCGATGAGCAGCGTGCCCCGGCCCCCGCCCACGTCGACCACGGTCCGCACGTCATCGAGGACGTCGAGCTCGGCGAGCACCCGGGCCTGCACGGAGGTGAACGCGTCCACGGCTTCGTCGTACAGGGCTGCGTCCTCGGGGTGCTCGGCGAGGTAGTCGAACAAGGGCTTGCCGTGGACCCGCTCGAACGCGCTTTCGCCGGTACGGACCGCGTGGGTGAGCTCGGTCCAGG
>CAZYSW010000293.1:0-7452 GCA_964650105.1 uncultured Nannocystaceae bacterium | reverse complement strand
ATCCCGAGCTCGATCGCAAGGTCGCCCTCACGCTGCTGCTGGCGTCCCCCGGGGGCTCGACCTCCAAATCGCAGGCCGAGCAACGCGTGCGGCTCATGCGAGAGGCGCAGGCGATGGCCAAGCTGTCGCACCCCAACGTGATCACGGTGCACGACGTCGGCACCCTCGACGATCAGGTGTTCATGGCGATGGAGTTCGTCGACGGCGGCACGCTGACGTCGTGGCTGCAACGCGGGCCGCATCCGTGGCGCACGGTCCTGCAGGTGCTGACCGCGGCGGGGGCCGGGCTCGCGGCCGCGCACGCGGCCGGGCTCGTCCATCGCGATTTCAAGCCCGACAACGTGCTGTTGGGCAACGACGGCCGCGTCGTCGTCACCGATTTCGGTCTGGCCCGACCCGCGGCGGGCAAGACCGACCTATTCGCCGCGGTGAAGAACGTGGCGGGCCAGCCGATGCTGGCGGCTCACCTCACGCAGACCGGCGCGCTGGTGGGAACGCCGGCCTACATGGCTCCCGAGCAACTGGCGGGCGAAGCCAGCGACGCGCTCTCCGACCAGTTCAGCTATTGCGTGGCGCTGTACAAGGCGCTGTATGGCTGCCGCCCGTTCGCAGGCAAGACGCTGGCCGAGCTCATCGGCAACGTCACCGACGGTCGGGTCCGCCCACCGCCGCGCGATGCTTCGGTGCCCCGTTGGGTCCGTCGCGCCGTGTTGCGCGGCCTGTCGAACCATCCGGAGCAGCGCCACCGCAGCATGGAGGAGCTGCTCGCCGCGCTGCAACGCGACCCTCGACGTCGTTGGCGGGCCTGGGCCTCCGTGGTGCTGCCCGCCGGCGTGCTCGCGGTCGGCCTGGCCGCCTGGCAGCGCGGCGCAGAGAAGGCACCGGCGTTCTGCGGGAACCTCGATCAGAAGCTGGACGGCGTGTGGGACCAGGCCCGGCGCCGCCAGATCCGAAACGCCTTCACGGCCACGCACACGCCGTTCGCGGCCGACGCCTGGGCGGCGACCGAGCGCTACGTCGACGACTGGGCCGAGCGTTGGGTCGCGCAGCAGCGTGACGCGTGCGAGGCCCAGGTGAGCGGCTCGCAGGCGCAGTCCGTCCTGGCCTTGCGCATGACGTGCCTGTCTCGGCACCTCGACCAGCTCCGCGCCTTGGGCGAGGTGCTGGCCGACGCCGATGCCCAGACCGTGGAGCGGGCGATGAACGCCGCCGCGCGGCTTCCCGAGCCGGAGCTGTGCGCCGACGTGGACCGGATCGCGATTCGCATGGGCAGCCTGCTCGACGCCCCGCACGGCCACAGCACCGAGGTCGCCGCGCTGTTGGGGCGCGCCGAAGCTCTGCACCACGCAGCCAAGTTCGACGAGTCGGCGCGACTGGCCGAGGCGGCGTTCGAAACGGCCGAGCGCTCGGGCGATCGGTGGAACCAGGCCGCGGCGCTGGTCCTGGTCGCGGCGGGTCTGGATCTCCAGGGCCGTCTGGAGGAGGCGGAACGCACCTACGATCGCGCGTTCGCGGCCGCGATCGGGGCTGGTCATCACGAGGCGATGGTGCGGGCGGCGATCGGCCTGGTGTGGGTCACCGGACGCCCGGAACGACCGATCGCCGAGGCGGAGCGCTGGAACGGCAACGGGCGCGCGGCCCTCGAGCGCCTGGGCGAGGCGCCCGAGCTACGGGCCCGCCTGGCCGAGGCCATGGGCACGGCCTACCTCTCGCACGGGATGTCCGAGCAGGCCGAGCTGGAGCTGCGCGACGCCCTGCGGATTCGAGAGCAGGCATTCGGTCCCGACCATCCCACGCTCGGCGTGCCGCTGAGCACCATGGGACAGGTGCTGGGCGAGCGCGGCGACCTCGAGGCGTCCCGCGGCATGTTCGAGCGGGCGCGCGATCTGGTCGCACGCGACTTCGGGACCCAGCACCCGAGCTACGCGGCGGCCCTCGACAACCTCGGCGTGGCGATCGCCAAGCTCGGCGATCGCCGGCGGGCCGCCGAGCTGCATCGACAGGCGCTGGAGATCCGAAGCGCGGCGCTCGGTCCCGACCACCTCGACAACGGGACGTCGCACCTCAACCTGGCGCTGGACCTCGAGCACGACGGCGAGCACGAGGCCGCGCTCGAGCACGCTACCCGGGCGCTGGTGATCTACGAGGCCGCGCTGGGATCCGACACCCACGAGGTCGCGACCGCCACCAACGTGATCGGCACGCTGCTGGGCAAGCTCGGTCGCCTGCAGGAGGCGGCCACACACTTGCGGCGCGCGTTGGAGATCAGCCGTCGCATGCTCGGCGAGAGCTCGGTCCGCTTCGGTCTCGACGCCGCCGACCTCGGAGCGATCCTCTATCGGCTCGGCGACGAGGACGAGGGGCTGCGCCTGATGGAGCAGGCCGTGTCGGTGTTCGAGGCGATGCAGCCCATGCGCCGGGGGCATTTGGGCGATGCGCTGGTGCAGCTCGCCCAGCTCCGCCTGGCCCGCGGCGATCTCGATGCCGCGCGCTCGGCCGCCGAGCGGGCCACGTCCATCCTGGAGGGCGTCGAAGGGGGCGCGCTGTCGCTGGCGCGCGCCCGGTTCGCGCTGGCGCGCGCGCTGGCGGACGGAGATCCGGGAGATCGCGCGCGCGCCCTCGCGCTGGCCCGAACGGCGCACGGCGTGTTCGAGACCGCCGGGCCCGGAGCCCTCGACGAGGCCGACGAAGCGGCCGCGTGGCTGAACACCCACGCGTCGCGGCGCTGACGTGCACCGCGGTGCAACCCGGGCGCACGAACGACGTCTTGCTCCACGGCGAGGCGACATGCGAACCGCGGCAAAGATCCTCGCGTGCGCCGGGGGCTTGGGTGCCGGCATGCTGGGGCTCGCCTGGGTGCGCGCGGCCGGATGCGTCCCGCTCGGTCGCCTGGTCGGCGAAGCGCAGCTCACCGCGGCCTACTTGCTGGTCGCGGCGATGGTCGTCGGCTGCGTGGGCGCCCTGCTGGTGGACCAGCGGCGCGGACGATTCGTCCCCGCGGCCCTCGTCGCGGCCGGCGTCGCCCCCGGCATGTTCGAGCCCAAGGCGTTCGTCGCGACCTTCGCCCTCGTCCTCGCCGGTCTGGTGACCTACGAGGGACCCGGCGCGGGCGCGGGGCACCCCGACCCGCGCAAGAATGGTTCTCCGGTCGAGCCCTGACCGCGCCGCCCGTTCGGGGTTCTCCACGCGCGTCCCGTTTCCGACCGCCGCGCCTTCGACCGACGCGTGCCTTGCAGGATCGCCCGCGGTTCTCGGGCTCGCGGTGGCCGTCGTCCCGCCCCCGGAAGCGTTCAGGGGTCGTCGATCAGGTAGCGGAGGATCAGGTCGACGGTGGCATCCTCCAGGGCATCGTCCTGCAGGGCGTTGGGGCGTTCGAGCACGGCGGCGTGGGCGATCGCCTGGACGCTGTGGACGAGGATGAACGCGGCCAGCTCCAGATCCGTGGGGCGCAGCCGCTCGGGTCGCCGCGCGAGCGCCGAGGCCACGACCTCGATGAACATCCGATCCATCCGCTGCAGCGCCTCGAACCCGCGCAGGCGTGGCACCTGCTCGATCAGCACGCGGTGCAGCTCGGGGTCCGCCGCATGCACCTCGAGGAGCACGCGCACCAGCGTTCGGATCGCGTCGGCCAGGGGGCAGTCGTCGAGGCTTCCGAGCTTCTCGAGCAGGAGCCTGGCCGTCCGCTCCATGTGCAGCTCGCACACCGCGGTGAGCAGTGCCTCCTTGTTCGGGAAGTACTGGTACAGCGAGCCGATGCTGACACCGGCTCGGCGGGCGACCACGTTGGTGGTCGTCTTGTCGTACCCGCGTTCGACCAGCACCTGGGCGGTGGCGGTCAAGATGGCGTCGACGGTCGCGCGCGAGCGCGCCTGTCGGGGCTGCTTGCGCGGGTTGGTCTCGAGCGCGGTCGCCATGCGAATGTGAGGGCCGCGTTTGGGATAGCACGCGACACCCCGAAGGACCGGCGTTCTCGGCCGGCCACGGGGCGATCCGAAAGCGAGTTTACAAACCTGAGCAATCGCTCAGATTCAGGGGGCGTCGACGGAGCGGCCCCCGCAACGCCCTCGTCGGCCCGGTTCCATGACGATTGCGCATTCAACGCCCGGCTTCTCCTCCCTCCGCGATGCGCCGCAGATGCGCAGTGGCCTGTTCGGCTGGTCCATCGGACCGTTCCGCAAGGATCCGCTCGGCTTCATGGCCAGAGCCTGCCGAGCCCACGGCGATCTCGTCCGGTTCGGTGCCGGCCCGCTGTCGGTCTACATCTCGCGCTCTCCCGAGACCGCCCAGCGCGTGCTGGTCGACAACCGGCGCAACTACGACAAGAAGACGCGGGGGTACGACGCGCTTCGCCTCTTTTTGGGCAACGGCCTGCTCACCAGCGAGGGCGAGTTCTGGAAGCGCCAGCGTCGGATCGCGCAGCCGGCCTTCCACCGCCAGCGCATCGCCGCGTTCGGCGAGACGATGGTGGCGATGACCGAGCAGGCCCTGCGCCGGTGGGAGCCGCTCGCCCGTGCACAACAGCCCGTCGACATCGCCGAGGAGATGACGGCGCTGACGTTGCGCATCGCGGCCAAGACGTTGCTGAGCACCGACGTCACCGACGAGGACAACAGCATCGGAACCGCGGTCAGCGAGCTCAATCTGTTCGCGCGGGAGATCATGACCAACCCCCTGGCGATCCCCTGGTACGTGCCGACCCCCCGGAACCGTCGCTACCGCAAATGGGCCGACATGCTCGACGGCGTCGTCGACGGCATCATCGAGGAGCGCCGACGGACCGGGAGGGACGAGGGCGATCTCCTGTCGATGCTGATGAACGCCACCGACGCGGAGACCGGCGAGCGCATGTCCGACGTCCAGCTCCGCGACGAGGTGATGACCATCTTCCTCGCGGGGCACGAGACCACCGCCAACAACCTGGCGTGGACCTTCTATTTGTTGTCCACGCACCCCGACGTCCAGCGCCGACTGCGATCCGAGCTCGTCGACGTGCTCGGGGGGCGCGCACCGACCGTCGACGATCTTCCTCGGTTGCCCTGGCTGCGCGCCGTCATGCACGAGAGCCTGCGTCTGTATCCGCCCGCGTGGTCGATCGGCCGCCGTTGCATCGACGACGACGTCCTCGACGGCTATCGCATCCGCGGCGGCAGCATCATCCTGCTGTCGCCGTGGTTGACGCACCGCGATCCCCGCTACTGGGACAACCCCGAAGGCTTCGATCCCTCGCGCTTCGACGAAGGCTGGGAGCGAGCGCGGCCCCGCTACGCCTATTTCCCCTTCGGCGGGGGACCGCGGCTGTGCATCGGGAACAACTTCGCGCTCATGGAAGCGCAGCTCGTCCTGGCCACCGTCCTCCAGCGCTTCAGCCCGGCGCTGGCCCCCGGCTGGCCTGTGGTCCCGCAGCCGCTGATCACCCTCAAGCCCAAGTACGGCATCTCGATGATCCTGCGACCGGCCGTCGACGATTGAACGTCCGCGGCGCCCCGACAGCGTCGCACGCTCGCGTCAGAACCGGGCCTTCAAGCCGGCGCTGGGGATGATGTAGCGGAACCCCTGCGGGCTGCACTGGGCCATGGCGCGTGCCGGATCGACCCGGGCCACCGTCGCGAGCTTCAACATGCGCGCGGTGGCCCGTGCCTCGTTTTCGGGTTCCTCGGCGAGGCACGCGAAGATCTCCCGCGAATACGTGGCGTTGGCGATCTCCAAGATCGCCTCGAGCTGCCAGTTGGGCCACCGCCACGTCCTCGCGACGCGCAGGTCGAGTTGGAAGTACGCAGGCAGTCGCGCGTTGTTGCGGTTCTCGGCCAGCGCCACCAGCTCGTTCTGACCGCCCACGGGCGCCGTCCAGGGGCGGCCGGTGTGATAGTGCATCCGGCCCGAGAAACTCCACTTGTGGCTGAGCTGATACCCGAGCACCAGGTTGAGGATGTGCCGCTGGTCCCAGTCGGCCGGAGCGCGCCCACCGATCCGGTAGTCGCGAGTCGAACGCGACAGGGTGTAGGCCGCCCACCCGAACAGGCGCGAGGTGGGATCGAGCCGGACCATGGTCTCCAGTCCGTAGGCATACCCGCTGACCTGCGTGATCGCGTCCTCCAGCTCGTTGAACTCCTCGCCCGCGAGCGACGCTCCCAGCTCGTAGTCCTGCAGGTTGGTGAGCCACCCGAAGTACGCTTCCTGCACCACCGAGAGCCTCGCCTCGGGGAGCGTGAGCTCGTATCCGAACGACCCCTGCAGGTTTCGCTGCAGCCCGCGCTCGAACCCGAAGTTCTCGATCCCGGGGACCGGGACGGGAAAGCTGGGCGGCTGGTGATAGAGCCCCACCGCCTGCCGCAAGGTCCAGCGATCGCTGAGCCGCTCGCGCACCAAGAGGCGCGGGTCGACGCCGACCGCATGCGTGATCGCATCGGCGGTCGGTAAGTACGGGCTGGCGCCGACCTGGGCATAGATGTCGGTGCGAATCCCGGGGCGCGCCTCCAGCTTGCCCTTGCGCGCGATCCCTTCCAGGTACAGGCCGGTCACCGAGACGAACCGATCGGCGAACAGAAGCCCCAGATCCTCGACGTCGAAGTTCTCGCTGGCGAACAGGTCGTCGGCCAGGCGAAAGATCTGGAACTCCTGATCGAGGCCGAACCCGACGCTGAACACCTCGTCGATGGGCACCAGCACGTCCAGGCGGGGAGCGACGCGCCACTCCACCGTCCGGAGGTCCTGCACGCCGGTCTCGTCGGCCCCGAGCACCACCACGTACTGGGCGGTTCCGCCACGGGGGAGGCGCTGGCGCACCCGCGTGTCGATGCGGTGGAAGTGGAACCGCAAGTACGTCTCCGCGGGACTCGTGGACGTCGCCTTCGCTCCCAGGTGATCGAAGCTGCCGTAGGCGAACGCCGTGAAGTCCGCCCGGGGTCCCAGTCGATGATCGAGCCGGCTTTGGTAGTCCCAATAGGCGATCCTCGCCTCCGACTGCACGAGGGTGAGGATCCCGGCCGTGTAGCTGTATCGGCCGGCGAGCGTGAGCGCCCCCTTGGCGGGTCCCTTCTTGCACTTGCGGCGCTTTTCGTGCAGGCAGCCCGGCGACACACTGCGATTGAACGGGATCTCCAGCAGCGCGCCGGCGTCGGTGAGCCGCACCTCCACGTCCCCGTGCACGCGGTCGCGTCGAGCGGGTCGGGTACGCGCCTCGATGATCCCGCTCACGAAGCGACCGAGACGGACGGGGGCTCCACTCGGGTAGAAGTCGACCACGTCGATGAAGTACGGGTGAATGACCGACGGCCCGATGGCCACGTGAAACAACGCCGGCACGCGCGTGCCGTCGAGGTAGTAGCCGGTGTTGCCGGGAGCGGCGCCGCGCACCACCACGTACGGGAGAAACCCGGCCAGCGTGGCCCCGCCCGGCACGCTGCTCACCACCCGCAGCGGATCGCCCCGCGTCCCGGGTGCTGCGTGGATCTC
>CAZYSW010000292.1:0-7465 GCA_964650105.1 uncultured Nannocystaceae bacterium | reverse complement strand
GTCCTGCTTGACCTTCGCCTGAGGGCTCATGCCGAACCACTTCTTGAACTTCTCCTCGACGACCTGGGCGTAGCTCATGCCGGGCCAGATCTCGGTGTTGTACGCGTAGAAGATCTTCCAGAGCTCGCCGTCCTTGAAGAAGTAGAACTTCCTCATGCCGTTGGATTCCTTGATCCACAGCATCTCTTCGTTGGCGTCGTCCTCGTACTCGTACTTCACCAAGGACACGCCCCAGCGATGCTTGGAGCCTTTGGTGAACTTGACGTGGTTGGCCTTGATCAGGTTGATCTGCTCCTGGCGCCAGCGCCGGTTGGCGTCCTGCGTCATGGCGTCCTTGGCCCTTTCCTGACGCTTGGCGTACTCGTCCTCGATCCCCTTGGAGAGGACCTTGAAGACCTGTGGCGGGCTCATCCCCCAGCGAAAGTCACCCATTAGGGCGACCACGCCGTGCGCGGCGCTCACTCCAGGTTTGGGGTCCACCATCTCGCACACCCGATTTTTGCCCTTCCCCTTGCACTTTTGGACGGGCTCGGCGCGCTTGGGAAGCTTCCTGGCCGGCGCGGCGGCGACCTCCTCGCCGTCTTCGAGCTCGCTGCCCGCCTCCGCGTCCTCGTCCACGAAGCCCAGCCCCTCGTCGTAGGCCATCGGCTCTCCTTCGTCTTCGGAGCTCGAGGCCATGGGGCCGAGCAGGTTGTCGCCGCTTTCGGGGTCGACCGTCGACTTGTCCTTGTCGCAGGCTCCGAGACCCAGACCCAACCCGAGCATCACGGCCCACACTGCAGCGGTGTGAGTGCGGATGTAGGTACGTACGCGGGGCATCACCACCTTCGAGCGCATCGCGCTTCCTCCCTGTCGGTGCGCGAAAGTAACACAGCCCGGCGCCGACCGACAGTCGCTCGTCCGGCCTCGCCGGGGACCGACCGCTCGACCCCGCGGGGGCCCTCGCGTCGCCCCGTGTGCGCTCGTCGAGCCCCCCGGGCCGCCCGTACGGGTGCGAGCGGACGGCGCGGCTAGAACCCCTGGGGAAGCGCACCGGGGCCCGGGCGCGAGATCGAGATGCTGGCTCCGGTCAGCGCGTCGGGATTGACGACCACGTCGAGCTCGGGCCCCTCGACCGAGCCGTGGCACCCGCCGCACACGCCGTCGAAGAAGTCACGGTGGACACCGAGGCTGGTGAGCTCGCCCGGCCCGAACTGGTGCTCCTCGGTCATCGTCAACAAAGGCTCGTTGCCCCGGCGCAGCTCGAGGATCAGGGGGACCCCCGCGGGGGCGCGCACGAACGCCGAGCCGTCCTCGGCCAGGGGGGCGGTGCCCAGGAGCGTCCACGCCTGATGCGTGGTGCCGTCGTCGGTGCTCCCCACCGGTGGCGGATCGGCGCGGTAGACCGCGAGCGTATCTCCGGACTCGAACGCCGCGAGGTCGCGCCCACGACGACGTTGGTCCGTCAAGAGCGTGGCCAACATCGGGAGGTCGGGGAAGTGCGGCCAGGCCTCGTCGTTCATCGCCGCCTCGGCCCGGGTCCCACCGCCGAACACGAGCTGAGGGAAGTTGACGAACAAGCGCCGCAAGGGCCTGCGGTACCCCACCACGCCGTCGACTTGGAACCCGGCCCCGCCCACGACGAGCTCGCGCTCCCCGGTGACGGGATCGAGCAGCACCAGATCGTAGTCGACCGCCGCGTTGGGATCGCGAAGGTCCAGGTTTCCCGCCGCGTAACTGACCAGGACGCGTCCGTCGGGCGACGGGAACGGTGCCCGGTAGGCCCCGTTGGCCGGTCCTCTCCCCGCGTCGCGTGCGGCCGGATCGAGGAAGTCGACGGCCGCGACGTATCCGGGCTCGCCTTCGCGATCGATCTCGAAGGGGCCGATGCTGCGGTTGAAGGCCACGAGCACCCCCCCCGAGAACCACGCCTCGGGATCGGAGAGGATGAGCAGAAAGTCGCGATCCAGCCCCTCGCGGATGAAGGTCGCCTGCCGAAAGCCGATCGTCTCGCGTTGGGCCAAAAGCGGGTGATAGTCCGTCAGGTCCCAATTGATTCGGCGTCCCGACAATTGATAGAAGCTCGCGGTCGCCTTCTCGGTGGTCATCGTCAACTGCCCGTTCGCCATCATGGCGGGGAACAGCTCCGAGCCGTTGAGGAAGGTCATCTGCTCCAGGGCGCTCCCGTCGCGTTCCATCCGCCACAGGTTGCTGGCCGGCAAACGATAGCGGGGCGACACGTGGCTGCGACCGAGCTTGCCCGGGCGGGTGGACGCGAACACCACCCCGCCGTCGGGGTCGAGCTTCGGATCGGGCGGCACGTACATCGGATCGAAGTTGTGGATCGGTACGCCGTTGTCGACTTCTCCCCCGTCGGACGTCAACGCGACGCACCCCTGCCCGTCGAGGTCCGCCTCGTAGATGTTCAGGCCGTCCGCTTCGCCGACCCGGAGCGCGAACAGCATGTGATCGCCCTCGTAGGCGATCTCCGGCCGACGCACGTCGTAGTCGCCACCGGCTCCGCAGCTCGACAGATCGATCTCGACCGGAGCCGAGAAGGCGGTGAGGCGTCCGGCGGCGTCGACCGTGGCATCCACCCGCATGAGCCGGGCCCCTCCCCGGTAGGTGGCGAAGTCGATCACGCGATCGCGGTTGGCCGGACGATCGACGTAGAAGATGGGGACCGTGTCGCCCTCGTTCAGGGCGCTGACCCGACCCTCGGCGACTGCCGCCGCCCGCTCCCGCCGAATCCACTCCACCACGGTGCAGTAGGCCGTCGGCTGCTCGTCCTGCCCGGCGGGACACACGTCGGGGTTGCCCCCGTCGTCCTTGCCGGTGATGTCGAGCAGCGTGGGCCCGGCACGGTGCGCGATCGCGCCGCGATCGCTGGTGATGTTCTTCTTGAGGATGCGCGACTGGTTGGGGTCGGGAGAATCCAGGCTCACGAACTCGTGGAGCGTGGTTTCGTAGTTTCGGCGCAGGGCCAGCGGGCTGAAGAACCCTCGGGACCCTGCCCGAAGGCGAAAGTCGTTGAACCCCTGCGGGCTGTGACACTGCGGCATCGCACAACCGCGCCGCAGCAACACCGGCATGACGCGGGTGGCGAAGTACTCGAATTCCGGAGATTCCTCCCCGGGGTCGAGGGGGCCGACGCCTCGAGCCCACGCGCGCAACGTCTCGAACTCGTCGTCGCTCGCCGACGTCCAGATGTCGCCCCCCGAGTGGTTCACCCCGCCGGCGTTCGCGGACAGCGGCCGGAGCAACAGCTCGCTGCGATCGGCCTCCGCGGAGACGAACGACTTGGCCACCACGAAATTGTGGGCGAGCTCGGCGTCCGAACTGCCGCAGGTCAGGTAGAAATCGCTCTGCGAGCTGCCGTGACAGTTCCCGAAAGCACACCGCTGCTGCAAGATGGGATTGACCTCGCTCTTGTAGGTCTCGAAGGCCTCCCCCTGCGCGAGGGCGAGAAACGGCTCGACGTCGGGGCGCAGCGCGTTGGAGCACGGACCCGATCCGACGGGGGCCTCCGCATCGGGCGGGACGCCGTCGAGCGTCGCGCCGTCGCGGAGCCATTGCTGCAGCTCGATGAATCCCTCGCTGTTGCGAGAGAGGATTCCACCGCCGGCGTGGAAGATTTCGCTGGGGTGAGTCTGGCCGGCGTACTGGAGGCTCAAGTCCTCGGGCTTGGTGCCCTTGAGGAGCAATACGGGCTCGGGGTAGCTCCCGTAAGTGGACAGAAGCTCGGGCCTGCGATGGATGGCCTCGAAGCTGGAGAGATCCAGGTTTCCCAGCGCTTCGCCCGGCTTCTGAGTCGACTCCGCGTGGCACAGGTTGTCGGCCGTTCCGCGGACGCAGTTCTCGTCGAGCACCGGCGCGATGCGCTGGTCGAAGAACGTGCGACTGTCGATGTCGGGGTTGGCACAAGCACCGACGGCCAGCGCACCGAGCATCGCGAACCTCGTCGAGAACAGCTTCATCGTCGCCTCCCCCGAGTTTGGACCCCGCGGCTGCACCACTCAAGGCACCCGGTGTCGAGGGCATGCCCACCCTCGCCCGTCGGGGTCCCGAGCCACGTGTACGCAACGAGGTCGCGCATTGGCGCCGGCGAACCGGTGCAAGGGTGATCGGGTGGTCGTTCGGTGCGAGCCCCGACTACAGTAGAGCGTTGGATGCCGCCCGTGCCGCGCCGCGGACCAACATGCTCGGGTCGTTCTCCGCAGACGCGCGTAGCCCCTCGCGAGCGCTCCCGTCTCCGATCCGGCCCAGGGCCCACGCCGCGTGCTTGCGTACGCCCTCGGGCCTCGAGGTGTCGCGCAGCACGTCGAGGAGTGGGCCCACGGCCGCCGACTCGCGGAGAGCCCCGGTGGTCAAGACGGCCTGTCGCACCACCTCGTGGTCGTCGTCGGTGAGCAGATCCACCACTGCCACGGCATCGACGTTGCCTCGAATCTCCCGCAGGGCCCGGGCAGCCGCTGCGCGCACGGCCGGCGATTCGGAGGTCAGGGCGCCTTCCAGGACAGCCTTGCCACGGTAGTCACCGATCGTGCCAACGGCGGTCGCGGCCGCCGCCCTCGCCTCGTCTCCGAGCGATCCGTCGTGAATGGCGATTTCGAGGGCCATCAGCGCGTCGGGGTGCATGAACCGTCCCAGCACCTCGGCCGCATTTCGTGCCGCGATCGTGTCGCCGCCCTGCAGACGCGCGAACATCTCGTCACGGACCTGGTCGCGGATGGCTCGCTTGGCCAGCCACCAGGCGGCGACGTCCCGGACTCGAGCATCGTCGGCGTCGATGAGCGGCTTGACCAGGTCGATGCACGACCCACACGGCAGCTTCTCGGCCCGTTCGACCTCGGCCACGATCGAGTCCGGGTTCCCCGAAGCGATCGCGTTGGACAGGGAGGCGAACGTCGCGCCCTTCCCCGCCGAGGCCGTGCCCGGGGCGGCCACGACCGCCGCGAGTGCCACGATTGCGAACCAGCGCTTGTTCTTCGAAGACATCGTGCTTCTCCCCTCGGTGCTTCGTCGCATCGGCATCACTCTCCGTATCCCGCCCCCGGGGCGTTCTCCATGCTGTAGTACTGACCGCCGAGATCCGCGACCAGGATCATCAGGTACTTCTCGGCCGTCGTGAGCGGGCGATGCACGGCTGGATCGAACCCCGGCGTGTTCTCGTCGGGATGCGCAGCCGCGTAGGGCATTCCGGTCACCTCGTTCGTCACGCCGGCGAAGGCCAGGACGTTCGGATCGTGTTGCGGGTACACCTGCTCGGGCTGGATGTACTTGATGAGGACCGAGTCTCGAGCCGACTGCGGGACGATGTACGCCTGGTACGGGTGCGTGGGGTCGACCTCGACCTCGACGCCCTCTTCGCTCATCATGCCCGCGAGGAGCAGCAGCGAGATGTGGCTGCGGCTGTAATTGCCGGCCATCATCCCGTACTCGAAATCGATCTTCTCGCCCCGGAGATCGAAGGTCCACTCGGTCTCGGCGGGCTCGTCGCTCATCGTGTCGCGGATGACGACGGTGGGGTTGGCGGGTCCGGGCGTTCCGTCGTGACACGTCGCGCACCCGGCGGCATCGAACGCGTTCTGGATCGCGAGATCCCACGGGATTCCGAGCAGCCGCGGCGCGTCCGCGTACGCTTCGTCCTTGGGCCAGATCAGCTTGGCCGCCGCGGCGGTGTAGTCCTGATTGGCGGGGTCGGGCATGCGACGTTCGGCGTAAGGCAACGCCATGTTGCTCGCCCCTGCGCCCATCGATTCGGTGATCCCCGGTGCGATGACCTGGGTCCCACCGCGCGCCTCGTGGCACCCGCCGCACAGGCGCTGCTCTCCGGGACCCGCCGAGAACCACCGGTCCTCGTTGACGATCGACATCCCGAACGCGTCGAGGGTCTGGAGGTGAATGGGTCGATCCTCGGGGACGAAGGCCGCGAACGAGTTGTCGGCGGCCACCGGAGCCTCGCCCAGCAGGATGGCCCCGTCGGCCTCGGTGAGGCCGAAGTCGCCCGGCACCCCCTCCTCGGAGGAGAAGCCCTCGATCACGCGCACGCGGTACACACCCCCGGTCGGCGCGTTGGCGAGCGAGCTCTCGAGGACGTCGAGGGCGCCGATGAGTGCCGTCCCGTCGGGAGTCTGGGCCGTCGCTCCGGCGGGTGCGGTGGGCACCTGACGCGCCTTGCCGATCGCCATCGGCAGCACGTCCCACATCTCGGGGTCGTTGTAGAGGGGCAGCCGCTGGCCGGTCTTCGGATCCAGGATGAAGATCCCGAAGTCGGGCGGTCCCGCCCCCTCGCCGTAGTTGGTCCCGTCCTCGGCCACGCCGCCCGCGGCGACATCGCTGTGGACGGGGCCGTTGGCCCACGAGGTGAGGACGTGGGTCAACGTGCCCTTGCCGTCGGTGATCGGGTAGGCGTCGTAGTACCGGCCGACCTTGTCGTACGAGGGCTTTCGATCGGTCGGGACGTCCGGCGTGAGGATTTCGGCGTTGGTCGTCGCCTCGTTCTTCCCCCGGTCGATGAGGATGATGGCACCGGACTGGAATGTCCGCTCCCGATCGGTCGCGATGGCCAGGAACTGATCCCGGTTGACCTGACGAGCCTTCAGGTAGCTGTTGGCGACGCCACGGCCCTCCTTGCCGAAGAACTCGGCAGCCCCGGTCATGTCCGGGTTCATGACCATCAGGTTCCCCTCGTTGACGTCGGTGAGGTGGTCCCAATTGGTATGCAGGATCTGCCCCCGGTTCTCGTCTCCCAGCGACACCAGCGTCGGCGAGACGCGGTGCGAGAGGTTGCGGGGCCCGAGCCTCAGATCACCCCCACGCTTGTGGATCGTGGCGGCCTGGGCCGTCACGCCGCGGTTGTACTCGTCCCTGAACTGCTTGACCCCCGGCGCGGGCGTCTCGTTGGTCATGAAGAAGATGCGGTCGTTGGGCAGGTACACCGGGTAGACCGAGTCGTAGGGCCCCGTGTGGATCAGGGCCGGCCCCTTCTTGCCCGGCTCCTCGGGGTTGGTGCCATCGATGTTGATCCGGTACAGGTCGAAGGTGTCCTCGCCCTCGAGGCGCGCCGAGAACACGATCTCCGTGCCGTCGAAGGAGACGTCCATGGCCATGATGTCGGCCTTGGGCCAGTCTCCCGTACCGAACGGAGTGATGGGCTCGACGTCCGCGCCACCGGACGCGGACGTCAGGCGCATGATGTTGGCGCTCCGCGGATCGACGGAGAACGAGGTGTACTGGAAGACGTCTCCGACGCCGAGCCGCTTGGGTCGGCTGATGAAGGCGATCTGGTCGATTCCACCTTCGCTCAGGATTCGCGCCCCCTCGTTGGTCTCCCCGTCGCCCTCGCCGCACCCCGCAGGCGCGAAGGCGAGGGAAAGGAGCAGGGCGGCCAGGGTGGACCGGAATGTCGGGCGGTGCATGGCTTGGGGCATCCTTCCGTAGGGGCGCGAGCTGCCTCGTAGCCCTCTGTACAGCAAGAACCGGG
>CAZYSW010000291.1:2893-7479 GCA_964650105.1 uncultured Nannocystaceae bacterium | reverse complement strand
ATCGTCGGCGCGCTGATCGCCATCCCGGTGCGGAACGACGCGGATCCGACGATGGCCGTCAAGATCTCGAGATCCGCGGCGTCGAGCTGGGCCTTGCCCGGCACCCCCTCCTTGGAGCTGGTGACGAGGCCCGAGGGCTCGACGGTCCAGATCCACTCGCAGACCATGCCCGGCTCGCACGGGCCGGCACCTCGCCGGACCTCCAGCGCGCTCCAGGCACCGGCGATCGCTTCGTCCACGCAGTAGGCGGTGGGGCGACACGTCAGGTCGTCGAGGCAACCGCAGCGCGCCTCGACTTCGTACGCACACGAGGGGGTGCCGCCGCACTCGACCGTGAGGCATCCCTGGCCTTCGCCGCAGTCGGCATCGGTTTCGCACGCCGGCCGCAAGCATCCCTGCTCGTCGTAGGGACCGGCAATCGCACCGCAGGTGATGCCCCAGCTCCCCGCGAGCGTCTCACACGTGTCGGTGGCGTCGCACGTCGAGGCCGGGGGAGCGACGCAACCCTCGAAGTCGCACGACCAACGCGTGTGCTGCCACTCGTCGCTGGTGCAGTGCACCCACCCGGTGTCGAGGGGCGTGGCCGGCTCACCGCTGTTTTCGTCCCACATCAGGTCGTCGGTGTTCTCGGCCACCCACAGCGATCCGTCGGCCTCCCAGCGTACGCAGCCGGGCGCGCCGCCGAACTGCGGGTTGCAGTCGCACCCCACGACGATGGTCGTTTCGGTGTCGACGCAATCGCGCTGGAGGTCGGCCGGGTAGGCACGGATCTCCCGGCAGCTCGGATCGCACGTGACGGCTCGGGGCGGTCCGGTGTCCGAGGTGCCCGCGTCGTCACCCTCGGTGTCGGTTTCGGAACCGCCGAGCGACTTGGAGTCGACGACGCATCCGGACGCGAGCGCAAGGCCGAGGATCACGCGGGGCAAGGTCATGTCGTTCGCGCTCGGGCGGGGATCGAGGGATCGAGGCAAGAGCATAGGCTCGATCGGCACGCGCCCGCCGCGCGCCCCGACGCCGCGCGGCGTATGGGACCGAGTTCCGCCTTCGGTCCCCGTCGGTGTACGGCCGTGACCCTGGTCGGAGGTCGGCATCCGAGCATGGTGCCCCGGGCTCCGCCTCAGACGGTGACCTTGCGGGTCGCGAGGGTGATGCGGCGCAAGAAGAGGTCGAAGAGCATCAGGGGCAGGAGAACGCCCCACAGCACATGGGGCCACAAGGGCTTGCTGCGGGTGCGGCCGTCGGGATCGCCCGGGGTCTCGAGGATGGGAGCCAGAGGACCCTGGTGGGTGCCGGCCGAGAGGGTGGCGAGCAGGGTGGTGTCCGGTTCGAGCTGGTCGGGCGCGAGCTCGGCCGGGTAGGGGACCGAGATCTGACTGACCGCCTCCGCGGCGAGGCGGCGCGGAGACTGGGTGGGGTCGTAGAGCTTGGCCTCCACGAGCCGCTGACCCGCCTTCACGTCGCGCAGCTCGCCCTCGTAGCGTCCAGGCGCCGACAGGTGCAGCGGCAGCGTGAGGTGGTGACCCGGCTGGCCCTCGGGGATCGAGGGATCGATGATTTCGAGCTCTCCTTCGAGGTCGTTGGCGAAGCCCTCCGGCGCCTGCGCGTCGACGATGATGCGGTAGGCGCCCTCGTCGGCGGCGGGCAGGATCTCGATGGTCGCGCCGCCCAGCAGCGTCGCGCCCTGGCGCATCGTGTCGCGGGCGATCTGACTCCACAGCTTGGCGAAGCCGCTCCAGGCCAGCCAGCTCGCGGCCCAGCGCGCCTTGGCGTCGCTGGCGAAGGCGGCCGTCCGCCCCAGGCCTCGCCGGCCGCGGACCAGGAGCGGCTCGCCCTGGTGGGTGCGCAAGAGGACCTCCGCCATCGGCTTGGGCTTGATGGGGACCAGCCCGCGCAGGCCCGGAGCCCCCGCGAAGTCGATCCCACGCAACGCCTGGACGTTCTTGGCCACGCGCGGAAACAGGGCGCGCTCGACCACGGCGTTGCGCGTCGCCTCCCGCGTGTCTCGGCTGAAGATGCGCGGCACGTCGGTGCCGTCGTGGCTGAAGTAGAAGCGACCGCGGCCGCGATTGGCGACGCGGCGCAAGAAATCCTTGCCCGCGCCCGCGCCCACACCCACCGCCGACACGGTGATGTCGGCGTCGCGCATGTCCCCGAGCAGCGCGTCGATACCCGTCTCCGGCGATTGGCCGTCGCTGAGGAGGATGACGTGTTTGACCAGCGCGTTGCTGCCCGAGAGCTGCAGGTAGGCCTCGCGAAGCGCGGGCAGGGCGTTGGTGCCTCCGCCGGAGGTGAGGCGACGGATGTCGGCGTCGATGCGAATCCGGTTGGAGGACGGCTGTAGGCGGACGAGCACGTGCGGCCGCGAGTCGAAGGCGATGACCCCCAGCTCGTCGGTGGGGTCGAGCGTGCGGGCGGTGGCCCGCGCCGCCTCCTTGACCAGATCGAGCTTGTCCTCGCTGCTCATCGAGCCGCTCTTGTCGATGACCAAGAGAAGCGCCAGCTTCGGTTGTTCTTTTTGGCGCTCGCCCTCGAAGCGGACCGGGAGCAGGCGCTCGACGTTGGTGCCCTTCCACCCGCCGAGGCCGAAGGCATCCTCGCCGCCGATCATGATCAAACCGCCGCCGTGATCGTTGACGTAGATGTCCAGCGCCTCCTGAGCGGCCCGTCCGACCGCGCGCGACGAGATGTCCGAGAGGATGACCAGGTCGTACTGGCGCAGGGTGTCGAGATCGCTGGGCACTTCACCGGGGCCGACCACGTCGACGTCGAGGTGATCGACGCGAAGCGCCGAGGCCAGCGGTGCGCTTCCGGCCGAGCTCGCCAGCAGCACCCGAGGTCGACCGCGAACCTTCCCGACCACCGCCGCCGCGTCGTTTCCGGTGCTGCGGTTGTGCTCCGCGGGAAAGTGCGTCGTGTCCAGCGAGGCCCGGAACACCACGGGACCGGCCTCCGTGACGCGGGCCGGCACGACGATCTGTTGCCGACCTTCGCGAAGCTCGATTTCGCGGCTCGCTTCCAGCGTGTTGGGCTCGCCGTTCTGCTCCAACGACAAAACGACCGTCCCCGGGGCGGTGGCCACCAAGTCGATCCGTACCTCGAACGTCTCGCTGACGCGCAGCTCCGCGGGGAGGTGGACGGCCTCGACGAGGACGTCGCCCCGTGCCGCGGGCGGAAAGGTTCGGGTATGGAGGGCGAGCCCGCGCGCGGCGAGCTCCTGGGCGGCCGTGCGGAGATCCTCTCGCTCCACCAGGCTTCCCGCACCGTCGGTGACCAGGACGATGCGCCCTTCGGTGTGCGGATCGACGAGCGCTGCGGCCAGGCGCAGCGCGGCCCCGTGATCGCTGGCCAGCCGGTCGCCTTCGTGGCGACTGACGAGCGATTCCGGGGTTGCGTCCGCGTCGATGGTCCGCACCTCGGCGATGCGGGTTCGATCCTCGCGATCGAGGTCCGCGTCTTCCGCGGCGCGGATCTGCTCGAGCCCCTCGGCCACCAGGGCGCGGGCGGCCCCGAGCTGCGTTTCGTCGATGCTCTCCGAGACGTCGACCACGTAGACGACCGTCTTGCCGCGAATCGGGCTCTCCAGGCTGGGCTGGGCCAGGGCCAGCGCGGCGGCGAGCAGTACCGCCAGCCGCGCGACGAGCTGCAGGCCGATCTGGGCCGCGTGCACGTCGACCAACGTGCGGCGGACGACGACGACGAGGAAGGGGAGCACCACCAGCGGCAGCAGCCACAAGGCCGCCGGGCGCGAGAGGACCACGACGCGGTTGCCGGAATCCGAAAGCCGCTCGGCGAGCCACGCGGGAAGCGTGACGTCGATGGAGCCCGGCCGGGGGCCGAACACCGCGAGCACGCCCGCGGTCAGCAGGCCCACCAAGAGGGCGAGCATTGCCGCGGCCCAGGCACCGTGGAGCACGCCATCGCGTCGGGGGCCATGGGAAGGCCGACTCATACCGTCACCCTCCGGTGGTACGTGGCCCATTCGAGCGCGATGATGCCGGCGACGACCACGAGGAGCATCGACCACAGCGGTCCGTCGCCGATGGGGGCCGGCTCCGGCGGAGCGGCGGTCGCGGCGGTCTCGTCGATGGCGGCGTCCTCGAGGCGGGAATGCAGGTCGGACGCGTCGATGATGGCCTGGTTGACCGCCAACTCGATCGAAGCGCCCGCCGATCCGCCGTCGAGCGCGGTGATGCCGTAGAACCCGGGCGTGACCGCACGCAGCCGAAATCGGCCGCGTTGTACGGGCAGGTCCACACTTTCACCCGTCGGGGCGGTGATGCGGACCCGTGTCACCCCGTCGCTGTCGAGCCCGAGCTGCGACAGGGCCAACTCGCGGCTCTGACCGATCTGCACGCTGGCCACGAAGCCCGGATCGCGCTGTTCGACGTAGCGCAGGATGTTGTCCACCAGGAGGGGAAAGGCGACCCGCAGCGCGATGTCGGACTGACGTGGATCGAAGCCGATGGCGATGGTGCTGTACTCCTGCTCGCGCAGCACGGCCATCGGCGCCCCCAGGCTGCGGAACAGCACGGTGTCGCCGGGCTCGGCCACCAAGGTGGTGCCGCGAGCGATGTTCACGTCCTTGA
>CAZYSW010000291.1:0-2883 GCA_964650105.1 uncultured Nannocystaceae bacterium | reverse complement strand
GCTCCATGATCGGGTGGCTGCGGTCCTGCTCCGTGAGAAACGGCCGCACCACGTCCGCCTTCTTGCGGATGGGGCAGGGGGAGGTCGGGTGGCGCCACGGATCGAAGATCACGACGTGCGCAGCGGGGAGCGTCGGAGGAAGGGGCTCGGCGCCCACGTCGTAGAAGACGACGTCCGCCTCTTCGAGGGCCTCCACCCGCCCGGCACGGGCCTGCTCCAAGGTGACGCCCGACAGCCGGACGTGATCGCCCAGGTTGAGGAGTGCGGCGTCGAGGAAGAGGTTGGTGCCGTCGCTGACGAGCGCGACCTGCAACGGTTCGAGCGGGGGGACCACGGCGAAGGCCTGGTCGTCGAAGGCGGGCCCCAGATCGGTGCTGAACCCCGGCGGGGGCGCCTCGGGGGCTTCGAGACGAGCGACGAGCCTGGTCCGCGCCGCGTCGAGGTCGGAGAGCACCTGGCGCGAGACCTCCTGGGCCTGGAGCTGCAAAATGCGGCGTCCGACGCTGACGCCGTCGGCCTCCACGTCGAGGACGACGGCTGCCGGTCGGTCGCCCAGATTTCGGACCTCGGCCAGCACCTCGACCTTGTCGCGATCGTGGGCGTAGCGGCGGGCGGCGAACGCCGTGATGGCGACGTTGGCGGTGTCGCCTTCGACCCTAACGAAGCTGCACGGGACGGGCCCTTCGATGCAGGCGCCGAGGGCCGCCGTGGAGGCTGGATCGAGCGCTCCGTCGGTCAACACCAGGATCCGGGCGCCGGGGCGCCCACCGACGGCGTGGGTCGCCAAGGCGACCGCGCGCTCCAGATCCGCCTCCCCGTGACCGGGGACGAGCGCACGGATGGCGGGAACCAGCACGGCGGCTTCCTGCGCCAGCGGGGCGACGACGCTCACTTCTTCGCCGGCCGCGATCACCAGCGCGTGATCGGCCGGCCCCAGACCGGCGACCTCGGCCTCGGCCCGCCGCTTGGCCTCGTCGAGGCGAGACAGGCCCTCGGTGGTCCCTGGGGCGGCCATGCTCGCGGAGCGGTCGATCACGACCGCCAGGTTCATCGGTTCGCGCAGCCACACATCCGGGCGGGGATCGCCGAGCGCCAGGCAGACGAGGGCGAGCAGGATCATCTGCACCAGCCACGACAAGAGCCGCCGGAGCCTGCGCCAGATGTGGCGACTTTCGCTCTCCCGCGCCACGCGTTCCCACAGCGCCGCGAATGGAACGACGACCTGGCGTCGTCGCATCCGGAGCAGGTACAGCACGGTGATCGCACCCGCACCGGCGGCGTACACCACGGCGAGCTGCGAGAGGGTCCATCCCGCGAAGCTCACTGCAGGATGCCTCCTTGTCGGAAGATCCGCAGGACGAGATCGTCGAAGGGCACGTCGATCGGAGCCCGCACGTAGAAGATGCCGCGGGACCGACAGCTCGCCTCGAGCTGTTGGCAGAAACGCTCGTGCGCCTCGGCGTAGGCCCTCAACGCACGCGGAGACAGGGTGACGTCGCGCCGTGCTCCCCCCTCGCAGTCCAAGAGCGTCACGTCTCCCCGGAGCCCCGTGCCACGGGGGTCGGCCTCCACGGGGTCGATGATCTGGATCGCGACCGGATCGTGTTTGCGGAAGCGCAGCAGGTTGAGGCCGTCGAAGGCCCCCTCGAGGTCGTAGAAGTCGCTGAGCACCACCGTGAGGCCCGGCTGGCTGCTCTCGGCCGCCACCCGCGAGCACCCCTGGCGAATGTCCGTGGCGCCGCCGGCTTCGACCGAGCGCAAAAACTCGAACACCCGGAAAATTCGCCCCTTGCCCCGCACCGCGGGGAGCGTGGTGTGGGTGCGTGCACTCATGCAGGTGACGCCGACGCGATCGAGGTTGGCCAGGCCCACGTAGCCCAAAGCGGCCGCGATCTGCTTGGCGTATCGCAGCTTGGCGCCACCCCGGGTCGACATGGAGTCACTGACGTCGATGACCAGCCGAATCGGGAGGTCCTCGTCTTCTTCGAACAGACGAATGAGCGCGTGCCTCAGACGGATCCACACCGTCCAGTCGAGATAGCGGATGTCGTCGCCGGGCGAGTACTCCCGGTGGTCGGCGAACTCCAGCCCGCTGCCCACCTTGCGGGTCTTTCGCTCGGCGCGTTGCCGTCCGCGGAACAGCCGGCGGGCGATGACTTGCAGGAGCTCGAGGCGTTCGAGGAACGCCTCGTCGAAGAGGTCTTCGTCGGTCTCGGGGGGCGCGCTCGCGCGTCCCAGCAGTCGGTCGCGCAGCCCCATGCGAATCAGGCGTCGGTCGGCACGGTGTCGAGGACCTGCCGGATGCAGTCGTCGATCGCGATCCCCTCGGCCTCGCCCTCGAAGTTGAGGATCACGCGGTGACGGAGGGCCGGAAGCGCGATCTCCTTGACGTCCTCCACCGAGGGCGTCAGCCGACCCTCGAGGCAACATCGGATGCGGGCGGCCATCAGCATCGACTGGGCTCCCCGCGGGCTCCCCCCGAAGCGAACGTAGCGCTTGACCAGCTCGGGCGCGCGCTGATCGTCGGGGTGCGTGGCGCGGAGGATCCGGACCACGTAGCGGGTGAGGCTGTCGGTGACCGGGATCGCCCGCACCAGCTCCCGCATCTCCAGGATGCGCGGTCCGTCGAGCACGGGATCGACCTCCTGGCCCTGCAGCCCGGTGGTGCGATCGAGGATGCTCATGAGCTCGTCCTCGCCGGGGAAGTCCACCTGGATCTTGAAGAGGAAGCGGTCGAGCTGGGCTTCGGGCAGCGGATAGGTGCCCTCCATCTCCAGCGGGTTCTGGGTGGCGAGCACCAAGAAGGGCAAGGGGAGCTTGCGGGTCTCCCCGCCGGCGGTCACCGTGCCCTCCGCCATGGCCTCCAGCAATGCCGACTGCGTC
>CAZYSW010000290.1:0-7531 GCA_964650105.1 uncultured Nannocystaceae bacterium | reverse complement strand
GCCACGCCCCCGCACGCGGTGCCAGAGGAGGGACTCGAACCCCCATGCCCTTGCGAGCGGCGGATTTTGAGTCCGCTGCGTCTACCAATTTCGCCACTCTGGCGGGTGGGTCAGGACCGATAGCACGGACGCCCCACCCGCGGCAACGCCCCCGCTTATCGCGAGGACGTCCGCGGCGGCCCCCGGCCCATTGCGGCGTCCCCCGAAGAGGCCCTCGTGGCGACCGTGCCGCCCCTCGGGATCGGCTCCGCTCCGGTCCTGCGCGCGACGTCCCCCGCCCGGACCGGGCCCTGGTCCCCGATGACCCGGGGGGCGCGGGGCTCCGTCACTCGGCCGGCTCGACGAGGACGTCGCCGGCCTCCGTGACGAGCTCGATGCGGACCATCCCGGTTCCGGTGCGCCGATCGAAGTGGCCGGTGGTGATCGTGGTGATGGCGGGGGTGCGGACGCGGATCGTTCCGGGGGCGCGGATGTGGAGATCGACGTCGAGGTCGTCGCCGAGCTCGAGGTGAACGTCCCCGGCCCCGCTCCGAACGAAGGTGTCGCGGGCACCGGCGGTGTGGATCACCTCGACGTCGCCGCTGCCGGTGCGGAGATCGACGTGACCGCCCGTCACGACCCGGATGGAGCCCAGGTCGACCCGCACCGCCACGCCCTCCTCGGCTCCCGACACTTCGACCTCGCCCACGTCCACGTCCACCACCACCGCCCCACGCATCCCGAACACCTCGACGTCGCCGGTGCCCGTGCGGATCTCCAGGTCGCGATCGTCGGGGAGCACGATCTCGTCCATCTGCAGATCCACCAGGCCGCGCACCTCGAGGGGGATCTCGGCCCGGAGCTCGGCGAAATCTCCGACCTGCTCGAACACCAGCAACGGCGCTCGCGCGTGGGCGGCCGCGTCGTCCTCGGTTCCCCCCACGCTTCGCCACCGTCCGCCGTACGACAACCGCTGCGGACACAGGCTCGGCATGTCGGCCCGACAGGCGGCGACCAGCACGGGCGTGCTCGGCAACGCGAGGCGCACGGCGTCGACCGTCGACAGATCGTGGTCTCCCTCGAACACCGCCTCGCCCCGAAAGCCCACCACGCAGCCCACGAGGAGCAGGCCCGCACCGAGGATTGCGCGGTACCCGTTCACAGGTACACCCCCAATCCGACCCCGAGCTCGAACGTGGTGGCCCACCGAGGGATCTTGTGGCCGCGCCCATAGTCGCGGTGCGTCAGCGGAACGCTGACCCGCGGCATCAGGTCGAGCGACCAGCGATCGAGGATGAAGACCTTGGTCTCGAGCTGCAGGTAGACCGCCGACCCGAAGCGACGCTCGAGGTCCGGTCGTTCCGCGTCGGGATCGAGCGGCCCGCTCGGGGGGCGCGCGCTGGTGCCTTGCAGGAGCACCCCACCGCCCCCCGCCAGCCATACCCGCGGGCGCTGCACGAAGCGATAGGTCGATCGAACGCCCCCTTGTACGGTGACCTGTCGAAGATCGGACGCCAGCGCGAGGCTCAAGTCGGACACGCCGAGGCTGACCCGCGGCACGATCTGGCCCAGGAGCGACAGGCTCCAGTCGTCGTACAGCGCGTACGACGGTTGTCCGGGGGCGAACCCCACCGTCGAGAACCGATTCAGCCCGATCGCGACCCGATGGCGCGTGTGGCTGCGGGTCTCGCCGCCCACCGCATCCTTGCGCGCATCCATGATCTGCGCGGCGTAGACCAACAAGAGCGCACTGCTCAACCCCGAGAGCGCGATCAGGCGCCCGATCTCCGCTCCTCGGCTTACTCCCTCGTCGTCACGCGTCGCCCCCTCGAACGGGTCGTCCGACAGCGCCACTGCGGCGGTTCCGAGGGCGAGTGCCACGGTCCCGACGAAGTACCCCGCTGCCTTCCCGGGGCGGTGGTTGACGGCCTGCCCCAGCCCCGGCACGAACGTCGACAAAAGCGGTGCACCGACGCGGCGCCAATCCGGGCGATCGCCGCTCGCCCGAACGCGCGGGGGCCTGGGGCTCGACGTCGCGGCGGACGGTGGACCCGAAACGTCGGCGTCCTCCACGAGCGGTCGCTCGCGCATCGCTAGGGTGCGCTCCCCGGCGCGGACCTCGATCGGACCCAGGGCGTGCCCCTCCGGATCTTCGATGTCGTAGCGCCCCGGCGGGAGGTCGAGCACGACGCTCTCGCGCTCACGCAAGGCCACCGTCGCGACCGAGCGACCGTCCCGTCGGACCCGGACCTCGCGAGGTGCGGCTGGTCCGAGCACCAACTCGCCGCGGACCTGGGAGGTGGCGCGAGTCGATGCGGCCTCGCTTCGCTCGCCCGGACCGAGCCCCAAAAGCCCGGCCAAGATCAGCCTCGCGAGCATCGAGCCCGTTATAGCCCAGCCCCTACCCGGGGCGCGGCACGTCCAGACCCGCCTCGATCTCGCGGTCACCGCGGGCGATCGCCCAGCTCATGTGCTCGCTGCGGTGCGCAACGGCAGGGCGTCCGTCGGGCGTGATCACGATGAGACCACAGGTGGCGTTCCACCGCTCGGCGACCAACGTGCACACCGCCCAGGCAGCGTCGTCGGGATCGTCTCCGGCCGCGATCCGGCGCAGCACCTCGTAGGCCGCGACGTGGGTCAGGATCGCCTCCCCCATCCCCGTGGCACAGCTCGCACCCAGATCCGGAGCCGCGTAGAAGCCCGATCCCACCAGCGGGCTGTCCCCCACCCGCCCCGGCGACTTCAACAGCACGCCGCCCGTCGAGCATGCCGCGGCGAAGTGACCATTGCGATCGAGCGCGACGGCGCCCACCGTGTCGGCCTGACCGTCGCGCTGCGACAGGCCCGCGTTCGCTTCCTCGAACCGGCGCTGGGCCTTCTCGGTCCAAACCTCCTCGCGCCCGAACGTCCCGATCCCGCGGGACCACGCGAAGCGAACCGCGCCCTCTCCGACGAGCAGGCAGTGCCGACTGTCGTTCATCACCGCTCGTGCGAGCAGGATCGGATCGCGGATCTCCGGCACCGCCGCCACCGCGCCCACGCGCATGTCGACCGACCGCATGATCCCCGCGTCCATCTCGAAGCGCCCCTCGGCGTTCATGCACGAGCCCCGCCCGGCGTTGAAGGCGGGATCGTCCTCCATGCTGCGCACGGCCTCGACGACGGCGCGTTCCGCCGAGTGCCCGTCCATGAGCAGCGCTCGGCCGATCTCCGCCGCCGTCCGTACCCCGGCCAGCGCGGCCTCGAAGTGCTCGCGCGCGCACAAGCCCGCGCCGCCGTGAATCACGATGACGGGCTGGAGGCTGCCGACGCTGCGAAGATGGCTCACCGCCGACGACCTCCGTACGGACGCTCCAAGCCAGCGATCCCCAGGCTCCGCGCGGCGCGGGACTCGTCGCGGAGCATGCGTCGAGCCGGACCCGGGGCGTGGTGATCGTGTCCCAGCAGGTGCGCCAACCCGTGAATCGCCAGCGACAACGCCTCGGCCAGGAGATCGTCGGGCGCCGTCGATGCGGCCTGACGCTGCACCGCGTCCCAATCGATCACCAGGTCGCCCAGCCCCGGTTCCCCGGGCGAGCCCGGCGGCGCCTCGGCAGCCGGGAACGACAGCACGTCGGTCGGGCGGTCCTCGCCCAGATGCCGCGCGTGCAGGCGACGCATGACGGTGTCGTCGACGATGCGCACACCCAGCCCTCGCAGCTCGGGCGTGCGCGCACCCATCCGGCGCCCCGCACGAACCAGAGCACGCTCCAGCACGCCGGCGATGTCCCGCCCCACCCGCGGTCGGACCGATCGATCGACCTGGACGCGGACCCTCATGCGCCGCCTCGCCCGAACGCGTAGACCTTGGCCTCCACGAAGATGCGCATCAGATGCGCGTCGACCTTGCCCGCCTTTACCTCCGACCACAAGATGTCCAGCGCCCGGTCCGTGGGCACCGCTTTCTTGTAGGGGCGGTCGGACGCCGTCAGTGCGTCGAAGATGTCGGACACCGTCATCATCCGGGCCTGCAGGGGAATCTCGGGCGCGGCGACCCGTGCGGGATAGCCGGTCCCGTCGAGGTACTCGTGGTGCATGGCGGCGATCGAGGGTACGCGCGCCAGCGAGTCGCCCCAGGGGATGCGAATCAGGAAGTTGTAGGTGTGCGTCACGTGGCTTTGGATCTCGTCGCGCTCGCTGGGGGTGAGACTTCCGCGACGCACGGTCAGGGCGTCGAGCTCGTTCTGCCCCAGGATCTGCACCGCACGCCCGCGACCGTCGGAGAATCGCAGCGCCGCGACCTCGCGGAGTCGCGCGGTGGCGTCCTCGGGGAGCACCGTGGGCTCGTTGGCCTCCAGCACCACGGCCAGCAGCTCGTCGAGGTGGGCGAGCGCTGCGGCGTGGGCAGCCAACAGCTCGGGATCGTCGATGGGCTCGCCGCGCCGAGCACGGGCGAGCTGCTCGCGATGCAGGTCGAGCATCAAGGCCGTGCGCATATGCTCGAAGCGCGCGGTCACCAGATCGAGTTGATGGGGGTAGAGCTTCTTGGCCTTGACCAGCACCTCCTCCCGCACGCCGACCTTCCCGAAATCGTGCAGGAGCCCGGCGTACTCGATCTCGCGGAGCTGCTCGGGCGTGAACCGAACGTCGCGAAAGGGCGCCGAGTCGTCGCGGTCGACCACCTTGGCCAGCTCCACCGTCAGATCGGCCACCCGTTGGCTGTGACCGCTGGTGGTCGGATCGCGTTGCTCGATGGCGTGCACGCTGGCGCGCACGAACCCCTCGAACAGTCGCTGGATCTCCTCGTACAGTCGCGCGCTCTCCAACGCCACGGCCGCCTGGGCTGCCAGCGCCGAGCACAGATGCTCGTCCTCTTCGGTGAAGGGACGCACGCGTCGATCGAAGTCTTCGGGCGATCGCAACGGCGCCCGGTCGGTCCGCGCGTTGATGAGCTGAATGACCGCCAGCACCTCGCCCCCCGGGCTGATCATCGGCGTGGTGATCATGGACCGGGTCTGATATCCGAACCGCGTGTCGAAGCTGCGGTCGTGCTTGAACCGACGCCCCGACGCTTCGATGCCTTCGGGGGCGTAGAGATCCGCGAGCCTCACGGAGCGCTTCTCCAGTACCGACGCCCCCACGACCGAGGCCTCCGTCACCGGCATCGTGAACTCGCTGAAGTCCGCCGATACCGAGTCGTTCTGCGCGACCGTGAAGCGGAGCCGCCGTCCCTCGTCTTCGACCAGGTAGATGGAGCCCGCGTCGGCCTGGGTGATCTGCCGGGCGTGCTGCAAGATGAGCTCGAGCACCCGCCGTGGGTCGCGTTCGGCGTTGAGCGCCAGGCCGATGTCGAGGAGTTGGTCGGCGACCTTCGCCTGCGAGAACGCGTCGGCGGCGGCCACCGCCTCGGTCAGCACCCGCTCGACGACGTCGCGTGACGCCGGCAACCCCAAGAGCTGCACCCGCGTGCCCGGAAGGGCGGCCAGCGCCTCGGCGAGCGCCCCGCTGGCCCCCGCGACCACCACCAGGTCGAACCCCGACGGCAGCGCGCCGCCGGCCGGCATCACGGCGATCGTCGCCCGGGGACGCTTCACCAGCACGCTCTCGCCGGGACCGGCCTCCACCACGCCCAACCGCTCCGCCTCGGCCTCGACGATCTGCCGAACCTCCGCGAAGTCCTCGACGAGCCCGGACCCAACGGTCGTCACCGCGGCCAGTATAGGGGGCGCGCGCCGTCGCCACCACCGCGCGGCGGACTCCGTGGGTCGCGGCTGCGCACGGCTACCGCTTCTTGCGACGCCGCCCCCGCTTGCGGAGGTTCGCCGTTCTGCCGCCCGAGCCGTCGTCGGCGAACGGCGGAGGCAGAAGCGGCTCGTGGAAGCCCGAGGTGCTGCATTGCTGCATCTCGATCTCCGACAGGAGGATCGGCGGGGCGATGCCGCTGACGGGGATCGAGCCGCTCTCGGCGTAGCAGTAGCCCTGATCGAGCTCCGACTCGCTGGCGACGCCGAAGGCCACGATCTTCTGCAAGGCCGCCAGCGGAGTGCCGATGAGCTCCACGTCGCGGATCCGCTGCCGACGACCGGTCTCCACGTCCAGCATGTAGACCTCGGCCGGCTCGCCCTTGAACACCTGGAAGTCGTAGGCCTGCGTCGAAGTCTCGCCTGCGTGGATCCGCTTGATGATCATCGCATGGCGACGCCCCTGGGCTTTCGCGAGCTGCACGAGCTGCTCCTCCAGTGCCTCCCAGCTCTTGCCGTATCCGGCCCGGGGCTCGACCACCAGGTTGGCCATCCGCGCCATCGGCGGCTGCACGCCGTCGTGGCGGCCGTGTCCGTTGCTGCGCCTGGACTCGGGCGTGGGGGTTCGGCTCTGCAAGAACCCGCGGAGCACACCGTCCTCGACCAGGATCGCGCGCTGGGCGGGGACGCCCTCGTCGTCGACGTGATAGCTGCCCCACACCGCCTGGCCGTTCCAACGCTCCATCGTGGGGTCGTCATACACGTCCAGACCGCGGGGCAAGACGGCCTTGCCGACCTTGTGCGCGAAGGTTCGCGTCTCGCCGCGAGCGATCCGTCGCTCTCCTTCGAGGCGGTGCCCCATGGCCTCGTGAAACAGGGTGCTCGCGGCCTGCCCGGCCAAAAGCGCCGGCCCGATGAACGACCCGGGCGTGTGGGCTCGGCGCAGCTCGGCGAGCTCTGCCAGCACGGCCTCGAGCATCTCCTCCATGCGCGCGCGCCCCGGGACCTCCTCGACCGAGCGCAGATAGAGCTGGCGAGAGGCCTCCGTGTAGACCCCGTCCTCGGTGAGGATCCAACCGTTGATCTCGAAGTCGATGTAGACGTCCTCGGTGACCACCCGCGAGCCGTCGGTGTTGGCGATCCACCGATGCACGCGTTCGGCGCTCAGCGACACGCTGGGATCGTGGACCTCGGGGTGCTCGAGGAATCGCCGCGACAGCTCGCGCAGCGTCGCCTCCCACGCCGCGCGCGGGAAGGGGTCGTTGTGCAGCTCCTCGCGGTCGTGCAGCGGGGGCTCGTGGCTGAAGGCGTCGACCTCGTCCCGCAGGTACTCGCTGACGAGCGCCTTGCGATGGTCGTAGTAGTCCTGCAGAGCCTCGTCGAACTTGATCTGGCTGAGCTTCCACAGCGAGACCTGCAGCGCCGCCAGGTTGAGGTCATCGGGGGCGTCGAGCCAGTCCGCGCTCTCTCGCTCGTCGGCCCGGACGTCGAGCCCGCCGTCCATCACGTTGTCGAACTTGTGGCTCCCGACCCGGCAATCCACATAAATGGTCGCGTGGCTGGTCTCGCGGCTGCGCGTCAACGAGCCGTAGGCGGCCCGGATGCGGAGGCTCTGGATGCGCCGCAGCGTGTACTGCATGAAGTACGGCCGGGGGCTCCCGGGCACGTGCAGGCCCTCCATGGACCGCTTGAGCTCCCGCTCCATCACTTCGAGGACGGTGTCGCGAGGGAGGGTCCGGGTGCTCGTCCCCGGCTGCGGCACGGAGCTGCGCTTGTTACGCGCTGGAAACGAACGCGGGGCCATGGGAGGTCGGGGATAGCCGTGGCCTCCG
>CAZYSW010000289.1:0-7561 GCA_964650105.1 uncultured Nannocystaceae bacterium | reverse complement strand
GGGCAGCCACGAGCGCCTCGACCCGGCTCCACAGGTCGGGGCTGGCGTGATCGTGGATCGCATCGAGGAGTGCCTCGATGGGCGCGCCGATGTCGGGCTCGGGTGCGGGCGTCGCCTCGCGCGTCGAGGTGGGCGCTTCGGGCGGTCCACCCTGGGCAGCGGTCTTGCTCACGAGCCGATCCCCTCTCGGGGCGCCGTGGCCCGCTGCGCCTGCGCGTGCACCCAGCGGCACCAAACGTCGATGCCCTGGTCGCGGGTGGCCGAGGTCGGAACGACGAGCAGGTCGTGGCGCACCGAACGGGCGTTGTGCGCGAGCTCGTCGAGGTCGACGTCGAGGTGCGGGAGCAGATCGACCTTGGTGAGGACCAGGGCTCGTGCGGCCCGGAAGACGTGCGGGTACTTGAGCGGCTTGTCGACCCCCTCGGTCACCGACATGACCACGACCTTCGCGACCTCTCCCAGGTCGAACAGCGAAGGGCACACCAGGTTCCCGACGTTCTCGATCAGCACGACGCCGCCACGAGGTGGATCCAGCCGCTCGATGGCCCCGAACACCCCCTGGGCGTCGAGGTGGCAGCCGGTCCCGGTGTTGATCTGCACCACCGGGCATCCGGTGGCCCGGATCCGAAGCGCGTCGCGTTCGGTGGCCTGGTCGCCCTCGACCACCGAAAGGGGCGTCGACCCGCCCAGCCGCCGCACCGTCTGCTCCAGCAGCGTCGTCTTGCCCGCCCCCGGCGACCCGATCAGGTTGAGGGCCGTCACGCCGCGCGCGTGCATCCACGCCCGGTTGCGCTCCGCCAGGCGGTCGTTGCGTTCCAGCAACGCCTGTTCCATTCGGATCTTGCGGGGCCGCCCGTCACCGCGGGGGGCGAGGCCCCGACGACGGTCCGCACCCTGCCCGACGCGAGAGTGGGGGGCGCCATGCACGTGCGTGTCGTCGCGCGCGTGGCCGTGCACGTGAAGGTGGTCATGGTCGTGCGCGTGGGGGTGAGCGTGATCGTGCGCGTGGTCGTGACCGGCCTGCGCGTCATGGACCTCGTCGACCCCGTCGTCGTCGCTGCAGCCGCAGATCCCACACATCAGACCACCTCCACCTCGCGCACGCGCAGCTCGTGGCCGCTCGACACCTCGATGTCGAAGCTTCCACAGGCGCACTGGAACGAAACGCCGTCGAGCGCCATCTGCCGTGCGCACGACCGGCAGCGACCGCGCCCCTCGATCTCCGCGATCTCCAGCGCGGCGCCCTCCAGCGGCGTGCCACGCGTGCACGCCTCGAAGCAAAAGCGCATGGCGTCGGGAACCACGGCCACCAACCGGCCGACCTCCAGCCGCACGACCTTCACCCGCGCCCCTTCGATCTGGGCGTCGATTGCGTCCAGCAGGCTCTCGACGAGGGCGAGCTCGTGCACGACCGCACGAATCTGATCCAGTCCGCCGCGCTTTCAAGACCGGCCGTCGCATTGGGCCCACGTGCCGGTTGCAAACGCGTCACAACGAGTCATCTCGGTCATGCGTGGCCGCGGTGCTCGCCAGGCAGAGACGTTCGATCCGGGTGATCGGCGTGGTGCAAGGCGTCGGCTTTCGACCGGCCGTCTTCCGACTGGCGAGTCGACTGGGCCTGACGGGGTTCGTGCGCAACGACTCGTCGGGAGTGTTCGTGGAGGTGGAAGGCTACCCGCAGTCGATCGAGAGCTTCCTGGCGAGCCTGTCCACCGTGGCTCCCAGCTCGGCGACGGTGTCGAGGATCGAGAGCGTCCCGATCCCTCCGCGCGGTGACACCGAGTTCCACATCGCCCGATCGGTCAGCGCGCCCGACGCCCTGGCCCCGGTGCCGCTCATTCCGGCCGATCGCGCACCATGCCGGGCGTGCCTGGCCGATCTCCAGGAGGCGGGGGGACGGCGTCACCGTCACGCCTTCGTCAACTGCACGAACTGCGGTCCCCGGTTCAGCATCGTGCGCGCGCTGCCGTACGACCGGGTCAGGACGAGCATGGACCGATTCGAGCCGTGCGACGCCTGTCGTCGGGAGTACGAGGATCCGACCGACCGGCGGTTTCACGCCGAGCCCAACGCTTGCCGCGCTTGCGGGCCTCGGCTCGAGCTGGTGGTCCGCGGCAAGCGTAGGGCGCTGGGCGACGACGCGCTCGCCGAAGCGGTCGAGATCCTCCGCGAGGGGGGCATCGTCGCGGTCAAGGGGGTGGGGGGCTTTCTGTTCGCGGCCGATGCCTGCGACGCGACGGCGATCGCTCGCCTGCGCGCCCGCAAGCACCGGCCCCACCGGCCGCTGGCCGTCATGGTCCGCGATCTCGACGTCGCCGAGGCGGTCGCCGAGCTCACCGACGAGGTGCGGCGGGCGCTGGAGTCCGCGGCGCGACCGATCGTCGTGGTCCCCCTCGCCCCCGAGGCTCCGTTGGCCGCAGGGGTCGCGCCGGGCCTGCGCGACGTGGGCCTGTTTCTCCCCGCCAGCCCGCTGCAGCACCTCCTCTTGCAAGACGGGCCACCGCTGCAGGTGATGACCAGCGGAAACACCAGCGGCGAGCCCATCGTCAAGGACGACGCGGAGGCCCTGGCGAGCCTCGGGAACATCGCGGACGCGATCCTCCTGCACGATCGGGAGATCGTCCGGCGTGTCGACGACTCGGTGGCCCGTCCCATCGCCGGGCGCGTCCGTCTGATCCGCCGCAGCCGCGGCTACGCTCCCGAGCCCATCGACCTGCCGGTCGAGGCGCCCGCGGTGCTCGCCGTGGGGGGCCAGCTCGCCAACACCATCTGCCTGGCCTACGACGGTCGAGCGGTCCTCTCCGAGCACCTGGGGGACCTCGGCGACTGCACGGCCTTCGAGGTGTTTCGCGACACCGTGGCGCGGATGAGCGAGCTTCTGGGCGTCGAGCCGCAGATCGTGGCGCACGACCTGCATCCCGATTATCGCTCCACGACGTGGGCGATGGAGTGCGGGCTGGAGCGCTTCGCCGTGCAGCACCACCACGCTCACGTCGCCGCCTGTCTCGCCGAGCACGGGCGAACCGGCCCCGTCATCGGGGTGGCGTTCGACGGCACCGGTCACGGGCCGGACGGGGCGTTGTGGGGGGGCGAGATCCTGTTCGCCGACCTGGGGCGGTGCCGGAGGCTGGGCCACCTGCGCCCCATCGCCTTGCCCGGCGGCGAGCAGGCCATTCGCGAGCCGTGGCGCCTGGCTCTGGCGGCCCTGGTCGACGCCGGCGAGCCGACCGACGCCGTGCCGGGTGTCGGGCCCGAGGCGCGAGCGACCATCGAGCGTCTGTTGGAGAGCCCCTCGTTGGCTCCGCGGGTGACGGGGGCCGGTCGGTGGTTCGACGCGGTCGCGGCCCTGTGCGGCGTGCGGCAACGCGTCACCTACGACGGCCAGGCCCCGATGGAGTTGGAGGCACTGGCCGGCAACGGGACGTACGCGTCCTACGAGGTCGACCTGCAAATGCGGGGCGACGATCCGTTCGAGATCGACCTGCGTCCCACCATCCGACAGGTGCGTGCGGACCTGCAGCGCGGGTTCGGTCCCGCGTTCGTCGCGGGTCGGTTTCACGAGACTTTGGCCAACGCCATCGTGCGGTCGTGCCGGGCCGTCCGCTCGCGAGGAAGCCCCGCGCGGGTGGTGCTCACGGGAGGGTGCTTCTACAACCGGCGGCTCGCCGAGCGTACACGAGCGCTGCTCGAGCAGGACGGCTTCGAGGTGTTGATGCACGAGCGCGTGCCGGCCGGCGACGGCGGCCTTTCGTTGGGGCAGGCCGCGGTGGCCTCGTACTGGCTGGCGAGAGGGTGGTTCTCCTGATGTGCCTGGCGATCCCCGGAGAGCTCGCGGCGGTGTGGGATCGCGACGGCATCCGCTTCGGGAAGGTTCGTTTCGGTGGCGTAGTGCGGGAGGTCTGCCTGGCCTACCAACCCGAGGCCCGCGTCGGCGACTTCGTGCTCGTCCACGTCGGCTTCGCGATCGCCACCCTTGACGCCGCCGAGGCCGCCCGCACCTGGGCCATGCTCGAGGCGCTCGGCCGGGCGGCGGAGGCCGAAGAGGAGCTCGAAGCGTCGCTCGGTCACCCGAATGAAGGCTCGGCCTCGGGCGGGCCTCCGAAGGAGGCCGCCTCGTGAAACACGTCGACGAGTACCGCGACCAGGCGGTGGTTCGCGCGCTCCTCGAGGAGATCCGCAGCACCGTCACGCGGCCGTGGGTGATCATGGAGGTCTGCGGCGGCCAGACCCACGCGATCGTTCGCCAGGGGATCGATCGGTTGCTCCCGCCCCAGGTGGAGCTCGTTCACGGGCCGGGGTGCCCGGTGTGCGTGACCGCGCTCGAGACCATCGACCGGGCGCACGCCATCGCGCGGCGCCCCGACGTCATCTTCACCTCGTTCGGAGACATGCTGCGGGTCCCGGGCTCGCAGGGGGACCTCTTGGGGCTCAAGGCCGCGGGGGCCGACGTTCGCGTGGTCTACTCGCCCCTCGACGCGCTGGAGCTGGCCCGGCGCAACCCCGATCGGAAGGTCGTGTTCTTCGGCATCGGCTTCGAGACCACGGCGCCGGCGAACGCGATGGTGCTGTACCAGGCCAGGCGCGCCGGGGTTCGCAACTTCTCGATGCTGCTGTCCCACGTCCTGGTTCCCCCCTCCATGGCCGCGATCATGCAGGCGCCCGGCAACCGGGTGCAGGCGTTCTTGGGGCCCGGGCACGTGTGCGCGGTCATGGGCTATCGCCAGTACGAGGGGATCGCCGCCCGGTACCGGACGCCCATCGTGATCACGGGGTTCGAGCCGGTGGACCTCCTGCAGGGCATCCTGACCGCCGTTCGCCGGCTGGAGGAGGGGTGGCACGGGGTCGAGAACCAGTACGCCCGCATGGTGACGCGCACCGGGTCGCCGGCGGCCCGGCGCATGCTCGACGAGGTGTTCGAGGTCACGGATCGCAAATGGCGGGGGATCGGGACGATCCCCAAGTCCGGGTACCGCATTCGCTGGGAGTACCGCGAGCACGACGCGGAGCGGACGTTCGCGGTCGACGAGATCCGACCCGTCGAGCCGTCGGCCTGCATCAGCGGGCTCGTCTTGCGCGGGCTGAAGAAGCCCTGCGAGTGTCCGGCGTTCGGTCGAACGTGTACGCCGCAATCGCCCTTGGGCGCGACGATGGTCTCCTCAGAAGGGGCCTGCGCCGCGTACTACCTGCACGGTCGCCATCGGCTGGGCACCGACCCCGTACGTGAGGAGGCTGCAACGTGAGGGATGCCATCCTGAGGAAGGCCCGCGAGAGCGCGAGCCTGGCCGTGGAATTCTTCGAGGCCCACGCCGCGCTGCTCGAGCGCTGCGCGAACGAGCTCGCGGCGCGGTTTCGCCGCGGGGGACGCCTGCTCACCATGGGCAACGGCGGGTCGGCGTGCGACGCCCAGCACGTGGCCGTCGAGTTCCTCCACCCCATCGTCGAGAAGCGGCGCCCCCTGCCGGCCCAGGCGCTGTGCACCGACCAGGCCCTGATCACGGCGATCGGCAACGACACCGACTTCGCCCGGATCTTCGTCGACCAGATCGACCTCGTCGCTCGCGCCGACGACGTCCTGTTGGGGATCTCCACCTCCGGTGCCTCCGCGAACGTCAATCGAGCGATCCGGCGGGGTCGGGAGCTCGGGTTGTTCACCATCGGTTTCGCGGGGCGCGAGGGGGGGCAGATGCTCGACGAGTGCGACGTCTGCTTCGTCGTGCCGACCTGGTCGATCCATCGCATCCAGGAAACGCACACCATTCTCTTGCACCTGCTGTGGGACCAGGTCCACGTCGCCCTCGGAGAAGACGATGTCCTCTGAGGAGCTCACGCTCGACCTGGGCCGATGCCCGGTCCCGGCCACCAAGACCGATCGCATCCTGCTCGGTCACGGCAGCGGCGGGCGGCTCACCGGTCGCTTGATCGAGCAGATCCTCGTCCCGGCCTTCCGAAACCCCTGGCTGGAAGCCCTCGAGGACCAGGCCCAGCTCGACCTTTCCGGGACGCGCGTGGCCTTCACCACCGACTCCTTCGTGGTGACGCCCATCGTGTTTCCGGGCGGCGACATCGGCGAGCTGGCGGTCAACGGCACCGTCAACGACCTGGCGGTGGGCGGAGCGCGACCGGTCGCCCTGTCGCTGGCCTTCATTCTCGAAGAGGGCCTGCCGATGGAGACGTTTCGGCGCGTCGTCGAGTCGGCGGCGGCCGCCGCCGTCGCGGTGGGGGTTCCGATCGTGACCGGCGACACCAAGGTCGTGGGGCGGGGGAGCGCCGACCGCATCTTCGTCAACACGTCCGGCATCGGGGTGGTGCCCACCGGCGTCGAGCTGGGAGCCTCGCGGATCGAGCCGGGCGATGCAGTGGTGGTTTCGGGGACGATCGGCGATCACGGCATGGCGATCTTGTCGCAACGCGAGGGCCTGGGGCTGGAGAGCGAGATCGCCAGCGACACCGCACCGCTGCACGATCTCGTGCAGACCATCCTCGCGGCGTGCCCTGGGACCCGTGCCATGCGGGACCCCACGCGCGGCGGTCTGGCCGCGGCGCTGGTGGAGACCGCGACCCGCCGCGGCGTGGGCATCGAGATCGACGAGCGATCGATCCCGGTGGGCGACGCGGTGCGCGGAGCGTGCGAGCTGCTGGGCCTCGACCCCCTGTTGGTCGCCAACGAGGGCAAGCTCGTGGCCTTCGTTCCTCCGTCGACCGTCGACACCGTGCTCGACGCCATGCACGAGCACCCGCTGGGGCGCCGCGCGGCCTGCATCGGCCGGGTCACCGACGAGCACCCCGGGCTGGTGTCGGTGCGGACGGCCATCGGCGGGCGTCGCCTCCTGGATCTTCCGTTCGCCGAGCCGCTGCCGCGGATCTGCTGAGTTTCGTTCACGCCAAGGAGAGAAGCAGACCATGTCCAACGCGTCCTCGTTCAAGTCCGGCAACTCCCGCGCGCGCAGCGGTTTCGAGGAGATCCACATCCTGTGGACGTCCGAGGGCATGAGCTGCGACGGCGACACCGTGTCCATGACCGCTGCGACCCAGCCCAGCATCGAGGACGTCGTGCTGGGACTCATCCCGGGCCTGCCCAAGGTCGTGCTGCACAACAAGGTCCTGGCCTACGAGACCGGTGAGGCGTTCATGGAGGCGTTTCGTCGAGCGGCCGAAGGCGACCTCGATCCCTTCATCTTGGTGGTCGAGGGCTCGATCCCCAACGAGCACATCAACTGCGACGGCTACTGGACGTCCATGGGCAACGACCCGAAGACGGGCGAGCCGATCACCCTCAACACCTGGCTGGACCGTCTGGCCCCCAAGGCCTGGGCGGTGGTCGCGGTCGGTACGTGTGCCACCTACGGAGGTATCCACGCCATGGCCGGCAACCCCACCGGCTGCATGGGGCTGGCGGACTACCTGGGGCACGACTTCCGTTCGGCGGGCGGGTTGCCGATCGTCAACGTCCCCGGCTGCCCCATTCAGCCCGACAACTTCATGGAAACGTTGCTGTGGCTGCTCGAGCAAGCGGCGGGGAAGGCCCCCGTCATCCCCCTCGACGACCAGCTTCGCCCCACGT
>CAZYSW010000288.1:300-7645 GCA_964650105.1 uncultured Nannocystaceae bacterium | reverse complement strand
GTTGCGTCACATCGCGATGGAGGAGAAGGTGCTGCTGGTGGAGGCGCGTCGGCTGCGGGGTGGCGAGCCGCTCCCCCTGGCCAAGCAACTGCGCGCGGACCATGCGTTGCTCGCGGCCTTGTTGGTCCCCACGCCCACCCACGGGTTGATCGCGGCGGTCCGCAGGCTGCTCGCCGAGCACAACCCTTTGGAGGAGGGCCCCGGAGGCTTGTACGACGTCTGCGAGCAGATCGCGGGTGCGCAGGTCGAGTCGATCCTGGCGCGCATCCGGGCGATGCCCGAGGTGCCGGTGGCCCGCCACTGCGACCACGTACGCGTGTTCGACAGCATCGAACGACTCATGCGCGCGCGGAAGTCGGTCCAGGCGGGCTGACGCCGACCGGTGGCGCTCGTCCCCGGGGCCGCCGCGTCACCGAAGATCCAGGGCACGCGCGCCTGTCTTGGGCGCTACGGTCGGAGTTCGGGCGGGAGCGAAGGGCCCCCCAGGTCACGCCGGGCTCGCATCTCGGCCAGGATGCCCGCCTGGATCTCGTGCGTCAGATGCTGGTCGATCGCGGGGAAGACGACGCGCTCCTCGAGGGCGAGGTGCTCGGCGAAATCGGCCTCGAGCTCGCCGGCGATGGCCGCCAGCGCGTCGCGAGCCTCGAGGTCGCCCGGGTCGTTGCGAACGTCGGCGCTGGCCCGGAGCAGGCGCTCGACCTTGGCCGTGTGCGCCTGGTGTTGGCGCGCTAGGGTCTCGAGGGCCTGGTCGATCTCGGCCGATGCCCCGCGCAGGCGCGGCTCGAAGCTCTCCTCTTCGTCCGCCACGTGCAGGGGAAGCGCTCGGCCGAAGTAGCGCTCGACGTCGAGGCACGCCTGCACCACCTGGTCGGGGGGTGCATCGACCTGCGTGGCGGCTCGGCGTGCGAGCGCGGTGAAGCGTCGGATCCGCTCGTGGCATTCACCGAGCAGATCGACCAGGCGTTGCGGAGTCGCCTTGCGTGGGGCGGATGGATGGATCAGCACGGGTCGTCACGCATTGAGGGCGCGCGGGAACAAGACGTTGTTCTCGAGGTGGATGTGCTCCATGAGTTCGGCCTCGAGCTTGGCGAGCCCGGCATACAGGGCGCGCCACGTCGCGCAGGCCTCGGGGGGCGGGTCGAAGTCGGTGGCGAGCTCGCGGAGGCGTTGGAGGCCCGAGGCGTGGTCGTCGTGCTCCTGCATCATCACCCGGATCGGCATCTGCACGTGCGGCCCACGGGTGCCGGAGCGGATCGCCGGGAACAGCACCTGCTCTTCTTTGGCGAGGTGTTGCCGCAGCTCGGCGTTCAACTGCTCGAGGGCGTCCGCCAGCCCGTGCGGGCAGCTCGTCTTCTTGGCGTGCACGCGCTCGACCCGGTTGGCGGCCTCGATCAGGGCGGGAAGATCGGCGCGCAACGAGTCGTGATAGCGCGTGATGATGAAGTCGACGAGGTTGGGCAAGGGCGCCATGTCCCACCGCTGGGGCGAGCGCGTGGCGCTCTCGGCTTCGATCTCCTCGAGGACCGCCTGGGGATCGAGGCCCGCCGCCTGACACGCATCGCCGAGCGTCTGGGCGCCGCCGCAGCAGAAGTCCAGGCGGTGGCGCAAAAACACCAGGGTGGAGGCGGGGTTGAAGGTGGCGATCTGGGCGAGGGTCTTGTTGGCGTCGATCATGGTGGTCGGGTGCTCTCGCCGTCCTCGAAGCACGATCCGTACCCATCGCCGATCGGCGAGACACACCGAGAATTCGCGCTCGCGCGGCACGATGTTATGGGAATGGCGACACGGAGAGCGTTGCCGCTGTCATAACGCGTGTTATCGTGTAGATAACAATGAGCGCTTTGGACGCACTCCTGTCGATCGCGGTGGATCTGACCGCCGCCCTGGCGTCGCAGGATCGACTCGCTCGCCTGCTCGAGGCCGTTCGCCGATCGATCCCGTGCGATGCCGCCGCCGTGCTGGAGCTGGTCGGTGACGAGTTGGTCCCGCTGGCCACGCACGGTCTGGCGCCCGAAGTGCTGGGGCGGCGCTTCCCGCTGCGCGAGCACCCCCGGCTCGACGTGGTCGTGGCGCGCCGCGCCCCGGTACGGTTCCCCGCCGACAGCTCGCTGCCCGATCCGTACGACGGCCTGGTGCTCGCCAATCCCGATGCCACGCGCGACGTGCATGCGTGCCTGGGCTGTCCGCTCGTCGAGGGGGAGCGGGTGATCGGGGTGCTCACGGCCGACGCCCTCGACCCGGGGGCGTTCGACGATCTCGACGATCGATTCCTGCGGATGCTCGGCGCCCTGGCCGGGGCCGCGCTGCACACCGGGCGGATCATCGAGGCGCTGGAGGTCGCGTCCCGCCACCACCAGCAGGTCGCGCACGTGCTGCAACGCGACGCCGCGCTTCGGGACGGCGGGCACCAGATCATCGGCACCAGTGCGGCGATGCAGCGCGTTCGCCAGGAGATCGAGCTCGTCGCCCCGTCCGACTTCGCGGTGTTGATCACCGGGGAGACGGTAGTCGGCAAGGAGCTGGTGGCGCGGGCGATCCACCAGTCGTCGAGGCGCAGCGAGCAGCCCATGATCTACGTCAACTGTGCGGCGCTCCCCGAGACGATCGTCGAGAGCGAGTTGTTCGGTCACTTGCGCGGCGCCTACACCGGGGCGACGTCCGACCGGGCGGGGAAGTTCGAGATCGCCGACAAGGGCACCTTGTTCCTGGACGAGATCGGCGAGCTGCCGCTTTCGGTGCAACCGAAGCTGCTGAGGGCGCTACAGGAAGGGGAGATCCAGCGCATCGGTTCGGACGCGCTGCTGCGCGTGGACGTGCGGGTCGTCGCGGCGACGAACCGGAACCTGGCGCAGGAGGTCGAGGCGGGCCGCTTCCGCGCCGATCTGTTCCATCGCCTCAACATGTACCCCATCCGGGTGCCGCCACTGCGAGAGCGGCGCTCGGACATCCCCTTGCTCGCCGGGTTCTTTCTCGACATCTATCGGCGGCGCCTGGGGCTGGTGCCGGTCCGGCTCAACGAGGCCGCCCGGCAAGCACTGATGAGTGCGGAGTGGCCGGGCAACGTGCGCGAGCTCGACCATCTGCTGGGGCGAGCCGTGCTGCGCGCGAGCGCCCGCGCCGAGCGGGACGCCCCCGTGCTCATCGGTCCCGAGCAGCTCCAGATCGATGCGCCCACTCATCCGGTGGCCAGCGACGTCGCCGACGTACCGCCGACGCGGCCGCGCGCGGTGGTGGTCGCCACCGAGGGCATGACCTTGCGCGAAGCGGTGGAGGAGACCAAGCGCACGATGGTGCTCCGGGCAGTCGAGGCCCACGGCGGAAACTGGGCCGCCGCGGCTCGATCCCTCGGCATGGCGCGCAGCAATCTGCACCACATGGCGACGCGGCTGGGCCTGCGCAAGTGAGCCATCGGTCGCGCAGACACGCATCGGCGAGTCCAGCCGGCGGTCGGGTCTAGGCGTTGGAGCCCCGGCTCCTGGGGACGCGGTGGGTGCGGTTGTACGCGATGGCCTCGCGCAGCAGCGCCGCGAGGGCGGGCTCGTCGATCGCGTCGTCCTCGCGAAAGTCGATCGCGCGCCACTTGTTGCCGGTCAGCCCCGCATTGAAGAGCCTGGCGGGGTCGGAGAGCTGGGCGCCGTGGCAGAAGGTGAGCTTCACCTTGTCCTTGTGCGCGTTGGCGAGGGCATACATGCCGTCGTGCGACCACACCGGGGTCCCCATCCATTTCCATTCCTCGACGACGTCGGGATCGACGGCGTGGATGAGGGCGCGAATTTGGGCCAACCGCTCGCCACGCCAGTCGCCCAGCTCCGCGATCTTCTTCTCGATCCGCGCCGCGGCCCCGGATGCAAGCGCGGACGCGGACGCGGACGCGTTCGCCCGCGACTTGCCGGCTTTCGCGGAGGACATCTTTGCGGAGGAAGACTTTGCGGAGGAAGATTTCGCGGAGGAAGGCTTTGCGGAGGAAGGCTTCGAGGAGGAAGGCTTCGAGGAGGAAGACTTTGCGGAAGAAGGCTTCGTGGAGGAAGACTTCGCGGACGCTCGCTTCGCGGAGTCTTTCTTCGTGAGCCGCTCGGAGGCGGCTCTTTTCGGGGTGGTCTTGGTCGTCTTGCTGCCCGCCATCGGTCCTCGCTTCGGGCTGGTCTCGGCCATGATCGCCGAGGTCCCGGCGGAGGTCACCTTCAGGCGGCTTCGATGGGCGGACGGCGCAAGAGGGGGAGCGATCCGGCCGCCAGCGCTGCGAAGGCGGTGGCGATGGTGAAGGGGAGGTTCGTCGACCACCCCGTCGCGTCGCCGAGCAGCCACGCGAGCACGAGGACGAAGCCCACCAGGCGCACGAGCTCCAGCGGCTTGGCCCAGGGGCGCTGCTCCACCAGGCCCACCAGCGCCGCGAAGGCGGCCACCAGGAGGAAGGCGCCCGCGGCCAGCTGGGGAACCGAGAACGCGTGCTCGTGGAAGGCGAGCACGCCCATGGCGGCGCCCGCCAGCGCGAAGTGCAGGGCGACGTAGAGCCTCAGGCCGGGTGCAACCGGGGGCTGATACTTCTGGTAGTGGGCCCGGTCGGGCTTTTCCGCCGGATCGGTAACACCTTCGGGCAGCCAGGCGGGGTGCGCGAACCACACCCACAGCTTGTCGCGCGTCCGCCTGGCCAGGCGGGCGAGCGTCCACATGCGGGCGAAGTGCTGCACGTTGGCCCACAGGGGGTTGTAGCTGCGCAGGGGAACGGTGGTGCCGTAGGTGGGGCGCTCCTCTTCGGGCTGAAAGCTCCCGAAGAGGCGATCCCAGACGATGAGGATCGCCCCGTAGTTGCGATCGAGGTACTTGTCCTCGACCCCGTGGTGCACGCGATGGTGCGAGGGCGTGTTGAGCACGGCCTCCAACGGGCCCATCTTGTCGACCAGCTCGGTGTGGATCCAGAACTGGTACAGGCGATTGACCGCGTAGCTGACGAGGTAGACGAGCGGGCTGACCCCCAAGAGAGCCAGCGGCGCGTAGAAGAAGAACCATGTGAGCGGCTCGAAGACCGGCTGGCGCAGGGCGACGGCGAGGTTGTAGTCCTCGCTCTGGTGGTGGACGCCGTGCACCGCCCACATGAAGTTCACGACGTGGCTGACCCGGTGCCACCAGTAGAACATGAGGTCCACGCCCAGAAGGCCGATCACCCAGGGGACCCAGCTTTCTTCGGGGAAGTCGATCAGCCGGGCGTGCTCGAACAGCCACACGTAGGCGGCGATCGTCAGGAGCTTGAACAGCATCTCCACGGCGAGGAAGGTGCTGCCGCAGGCGAGATCGGACAGCGCGGTGCCGAATGCGTACAGCCGGCGACCGCGACGCTGCGCGATCCAGGCCTCGAGCAACGTCGACCCCAGGAAAATCGGGATCGCCAGGGCAGCGTAGTTGGGGGCGTCCTGCACGGGATCGGCTCCAAATAGAGGAATAGCCCAGACCCTCCGGGGGCGCATCCGGGAGGGCCAGGGGCCCCGGCACGGGCGCGTCCACCGGGCCGCGTACCCGGTGCTCGCGGCGCCGGCGACCGCCGGGAGGTGCGGGGCAGCGGTGTCCCGCGGGTGCTTCGGTTTCGCTCCAGCGCGCCGGAAGTCGCCGGTGCGGGCGGCCTCAGGTGGCCAGGCCGGTGAGCTCGCGGAGTTGGCGAGCGAGGTCGGCGGTGGCATGCACCGAGCGGGGGATCACCAGCACGGTGTCGTCGCCCGCCAGCGTGCCGATCATGTTCGGCAGGCGCATGGCATCGAGGTCGAGCCCCACGGCCTGCGCCCGACCCACGCTGGTGCGGACCACGACGAGGCATTCGTTGTGCTCGACGGCGAGCACCATGTCGGCCGGGAAGGGGCCGGGTGGCCCCGTGCGCAGGACGTAGGCAAAATCGCCGTCTTCTCGGATCACGCGTTCGGCACCCAAGAGCTTGAGGTCGCGGCTGACGGTGCTCTGGGTGGCCGTGAAGCCCCGCTCGGCGAGGCGCTCGCACAGCTCCATCTGCGTTCCGGGCGATCCGGACAAGAGGAGCTTGCGCAGCGCGGCGCGGCGAGCCTTGGCGTTGTTGCTCATGAGAGCGCCTGGCGAGTGATGAGGGTTCCGATGCCTTCGTCGGTGAAGAGCTCGCCGACCACGGCATGCGGAACGCGGGCGTCGATGATGTGGAGCGCCGGCACACCGCGCGTGGCGGCGTGGCGGGCCAGGACCAAAAGGTCGGGGTCGGAGGCGTCGAAGCGACCGCGCTCGAGACCGGTCAAGAACGTGTCGGGGGCCAGCCGCTGGATGAGGCCGTGCGCGTCGCGGAGCCCCTGGTCGTTGCCGAGGGCGATCAGTTTGTGGATCCCGAGCTTGAGCGCCAGATCGACGACCGAATCGGGGGCCGGGGACTCGCGCACCAAGAGGCACAGGTGCCCGCGATCGAGGTAGTTGGAGATCGTCACGGGATCGGGGGGCACCGCCGCGGCGAAGTGCCCGGTCTTGGCCATGTGCTCCTCGATCGTCCGCGCGCTCTCGGCATCGGGGAGCACGGCCAGGGGGCGGAGGCCGGCGTCGAGGATCAGCTCGAGGTCACAGGCCAGGCTGGCCGCGACGTCGGCGAGGCGCCCGGCCCACGGCTGTAGGTAGATGAGCGCGCGAAGGCCCAAGAAGCGGCGGACGTAGGCGAGACCCTCGACGAGCAGTTGGTGCTTGAGCCGGGGGGAGTAGGCCGCGAGCGTCAGGTTGCGGCTGACGCCGCCAGCCCGGCTCACCTCGATCTGCTTGGCCTCGTCGGCGTTGATCCGCACGTAGTCGTACCCGAGATCGCAGCCGTAGGCGGTGAAGTCGGCGTCGCCGCAGCCGATGTCGATCGTCCACTGCACGTCCGTTCCACGCAAGAGCCGACGGAGCTCGGCCTTCTTGACGCCCGTGCAGGGACCGTCGGCGTCGTACAGCACGACTCCCTGGGCGGCGATGCGGATCTGCGAAGGGTCCAGCTCCAGACCGCGCTCGGCGGCCGCGTGCCCGACGGCCATCGCCACGCGACCCCACTCGGGTTGGCCCGCGAACACGCTGCACTTGACCAGGTTGCTTCGACACACCTGGCGGGCCAACGCGCGGGCCGTCCCGCGGTCGGGTGCGCCGGTGACCTTCACCTCCAAGAGCCGGGTCGCGCCCTCTCCATCGCGTGCGACTTGCTTGGCGAGGGCGAGCAGCACACCCCGCAATGCGGCGTGGAATGCCGACGTCGGCACGTCCCCCTCGATGTGGGCCCCGCTCTGCCCGTTGGCGAGCACCAGGACCATGTCGTTGGTGGAGGTGTCGCCGTCGACGGTGATCGCGTTGAAGGTGTCGTCGATGCACTCGCGCAAGAGCT
>CAZYSW010000288.1:0-286 GCA_964650105.1 uncultured Nannocystaceae bacterium | reverse complement strand
GCGACGCCGAGCAGCCGCACGGGGGTCTCGTGGCCCGGCAAGGTGAGCTCGGTATGGGCCAGCTTGATTGTGGTGTCGGTGGTGACGATGGCCCGGGCGAACGCGTGCGGATCGCTGCCGGCGGAGTCCACGAGCTCGTCGAGCGCGTCGACGACGAGATCGGTGGGCAGCGGTACGCCGATCATTCCGGTCGACGCCGTCAGCACCGCCTCGGGCGGGCAGCCCAGCACGCGCGCCACCGCGGCCGCGATGTCGGCGTTGGCCTTCTCGCCCTCGCGGCCCGTCA
>CAZYSW010000287.1:0-7650 GCA_964650105.1 uncultured Nannocystaceae bacterium | reverse complement strand
GCCCAGCTTGGAGGCTGCTACGATGCACGCCAAGACACAGACCCCCACGGACCAGCGGGAGCCCGAGGAGCGAGGCCGTCCCCCCGTCTTCGAGGTCGAGGATTGGACCGAGGAGACGGCGCAGGCGATGCAAGCCGTGATGGCCTGGCTGTGGGTGCAGCGCCAGCGGGCCGAGGGAAAGCTCCCCAACTGACCGCCGGCGGAGCGCGCGACTCGCAGTAGAGCCTGGTACAGTGGCCGCGCCTCGGGCCCCGAAGCGGGCCACCTCCCGGGGCGCGGAGCGAGTGAGATGAGTGGGAGCACCTGGCTTCACGCGTTGTTTGTGGCCGCCGTGACCGCGATCGTCCCGGCGTGCAAGAAGAACGCGGACACGCAGGCCCCCGACCCGGCGGGGGCGGCCGCGGAGGAAGAGCTGATCTTGCCCGAGCGGCCGTTCGACTATCACGTCAAGACGCTCGAGAACGGGATGCAAGTGATCACGCTCGAGGATCACTCCGCACCGATCGCCGCCGTTCAGGTCTGGTACCACGTGGGGTCCAAGGACGAGCGTCCCGATCGTCGCGGCTTCGCGCACATGTTCGAGCACATGATGTTCCGCGGAACGCAGAACATCGGTCCCAAGGCGCACTTCGAGTACATCCGCAAGGTGGGCGGAGACGCCAACGCCTACACCTCGTTCGACAACACCACGTACATCCAGGTCGTCCCCTCCAACCAGGTCGAGATGGTCCTGTGGCTCGAAGCCGAGCGCATGGGCTTTTTGAAGATCAACGAGGGGTACTTCGACACCGAGCGCAAGGTGGTGGCCGAGGAGTATCGCCTGCGACGAGAGCAACCCTACGGGACCGCGCTCGAGAAGCTGCTGGAGGGGATCTTCGAGAAACATCCCTATCGCTGGTCGCCCATCGGTGACATGGACGAGCTCGCCGCGGCGAGCGCCGACGAGCTCCAGACCTTCTGGAACACCTACTACGTGCCCAACAACGCGGCGCTGGTGGTGGTCGGCGACGTGAAGCACGAAGAGGTCGAGAAGCTGGCGGAGACCTATTTCGGCTGGATCCCCAAGTACCCGGACCCGCCCAGGGTCACCATCAAGGAACCCCAACCCACCAACAAGCGCGTCATCGAGATCGAAGAGCGCAACGGACCCGTCCCGATCAGCGGGCTCGTCTTCCGGACCGTGGCGATGAAGGACGAGGATGCGCTGGCGCTGGAGATGCTGGCGCAGATCCTCGGCGGAGGCGAGAGCAGCCGCCTGTATCGCGACCTGGTCGACGAAAGAGAGCTCGCCATGGTGGCGCTGAGCGTCGCCTTCCACCTGGAGGACGACGGCTTCTTCGTCGCCGGTGGCGTGATGTCTCCGCTGGGAGACGAGACGGAGAAGGTCCTGGCGGCGGTGCGCGAGCACATCGAGCGCATCAAGAAGGAGGGGGTCACCGAGGACGAGATCACCAAGGCGCGCAACAACTTCTTGCGGAACGCCGTGACCGCGCAGCTCGAGGTTCAGTCCAAGGCCCAGGTGCTCGGTGAGGCGGCCGTCCTCAAGAAGGACCTGGAGAGCGTCAATCGGCGGTTCAAGGAGATCCGCGACATCGGGCGCGACGACATCCAGCGCGTGGCGCAGAAGTACCTCCTGCCCGAGCGCGAGATCGAAGTCCGCATCAAGCCGAACCTCCTGGGCTTCATCATCGACCAGTTCAAGGACAAGAAGGAGAAGAAGGAGGAGAGCAACGGCGGGGCCGAGGAGATCTCGGGCGAGGGCGAGGGCAAACCGGGGCTCGTTCGGCCCGCGTCGATGCCCACCACGCCGGTCGTGGCCGAGCCCGAGGCTCCGGACGTCTCCATCGACAAGGCGGTGAAGGTCCTCGACAACGGCTTGAAGGTCGTCTCCATCCAGAACGACGAGCTGCCGTTCGTGACGTACGTGCTGGGCATGGACTATGGGGCCTACGCCGACCCGGCCGATCGGCCGGGCTTGGCCTCGGTGGTCGTCCCGATGCTCACCCGCGGTACGGAGAACTATGACTACAAGGCGCTCACCGACGAGCTCGATCGCTACGCGGTGTCGATTGGAGGCAGCGTCAGCATGGACGCACTGCAGGTCCGCGCGAGCGCGGTCGTGCACCAGGCCGACCGGGCGATGCGCCTTCTGGCCGAGACCGTCCGTCGCCCGACCTTTCCCGAAAAGGAGCTGGACAAGTACATCAAGCAGCTCCGGACGGGTCTGATGATCACCGAGCGATCACCGGATTTTCAGGCCAATCGCGAGCTCAAGCGACGCATCTTCGGCGACCACCCCTACGGGCGCCTCGCGGACGTGCAGCTCCGGGACCTGGGGAAGATGGAGGCGCCTGCGCTCGCGCAGTGGTGGGGCACGTACACGCGGCCCGATGCCTCGGTGCTCTACGTGGCCGGGAACGTGACCTCGGAGCGGGCGTTCGAGCTGGCGCAGAAGTACTTCGGTGACTGGAAGGCCGAGGGGCCCCGGCCCGAGGTTCCCATCGTCGACGTGCCCGCGCCGGCCAAGACCAAGATCTACCTGGTCGATCGCGCGGGAGAGCAGAGCCAGATTCGCGTGGGCCACGCCGGGATCACGCGCAAGCACCCGGATTTCGTGGTGGCCAAGGTGCTCTCCGACGTTTTCGGCGGAGGGTTCAACTCGCGGCTCAACGACACGATCCGCGTCAAGAAGGGGCTCACCTACGGCGCGGGCGGCGGCTTTTCGGCCGATCGGTTCGCGGGGACGTTCATCGTCAGTACCTTCAGCAAGAACAGCACGGTCGCGGAGACCGTGCGCACGATCTTGAGCGAGATCGAACGGCTCAAGAAGGAGGCCCCTTCCGAGCAGGAGGAGCGCGACTCCAAGAGCTATCTCCTGGGCAGCTTCGGGCGGAGCTGGGAGACGCCGCAGGACCTCATCGGTGCCCTGTGGTCGCTCGAGTACCAGGGGTTGCCCGAGGACTACTACGAGAAGTACGTCACCCAGCTCGCCGAGGTGAAGAGCGCCGACGTGGTGCGCGTGGCCAAGGAGCTGGTCGACGAAAAGCATCTGGTCATCGTGGTCGTCGGGCCCGCCAAGGTCCTGGAGAAGGACCTGCGGAAGATCGCCGAGGTCGTGGTGGTGAAGGACGCCGCCGCCGCCCCACCGAAGGGCTGACCCCGAAATCCGGGTTCGCGGCGAGGTTTTCCCGCACCGTAGGGGGCGGGCAAAGGCGGCGCCTCGTTCGCGATGCCGCGTGTCGGCGTCCGTTTCGCCCGTGGACGCCCGTCGGAGGTCGCCCCCGGCCCCGGGACGGATTCGCCCCGGCAGGCCCGAAGCACGGCGCGCGCGGAGGGGATATCGTTGCCCGAGAGTCATGGCCGGGCCACGCAGCGACTGGAACCCCGATTCGTGGCGCGAGAAGGTGGCGAGTCAGGACGTCGCCTATCCGGACGCGGCGGCGCTCGAGCGCGTGGTCCGGGAGATGTCCAGGCTTCCACCGCTCGTTACGTCGTGGGAGGTGGTGGATCTCAAGAAGCGCTTGGCCCAGGCGGCCAAGGGTGAGGCGTTCCTGCTGCAGGGAGGAGACTGCGCGGAGCAGTTCGACGACTGCAACTCGGACGCGATCGCCGTCAAGCTCAAGATCCTGCTGCAGATGAGCCTCGTGCTCGTCCACGGCACGCATCATCCGGTCATCCGGGTGGGCCGTATCGCCGGGCAGTACGCCAAGCCGCGCTCGTCGATTCTGGAGAGCCGCGGGAACGTGACGCTGCCTTCGTACCGCGGCGACCTCGTGAACCGGCTCGGTTTCACGACGGAGGAGCGCACGCCCGATCCCGAGTTGATGCTGCGTGGCTACGAGCGTGCGGCGCTGACCTTGAACTTCATTCGCGCGCTGGCGGATACCGGGTTCGCGGATCTCCACCATCCGGAGAACTGGGACCTCTCCTTCGCGCGACACTCCCGGAACATCCACGAGTACGAGCGAATGGTCGAGTCGATTCGCGACTCGATCTCCTTTCTGGAGGTCGCCGCGGGGGCGGACTTCCACAGACTCCGCCGGGTGGACTTCTTCACCAGCCACGAGGCTCTGGTCCTCGCCTACGAGCGTGCCCAGACCCGCCAGGTTCCGCGCCGAGACGGTTGGTACAACCTGACGACTCACTTCCCGTGGATCGGGATGCGGACCGCTCAACCCGACGGTGCCCACGTCGAGTACTGCCGTGGCATTCGCAATCCCCTGGCGGTGAAGATCGGCCCCGGAATGACCGACGAGTGGCTGCGCGAGCTTTTGGACGTTCTGCACCCCGACGACGAGCCGGGCAGGCTCACGCTGATCCATCGCCTCGGCGTCGACAAGGTGGAAGAGCGGCTCCCGCGGTTGATCGAGACGGTGCAGCGAACGGGCAAGACGGTGCTGTGGTCCGCCGACCCGATGCACGGCAACACCGAGAAGACCGCAGACGGGATCAAGACCCGACGGTTCGAGAACATCCTCGGAGAGCTCGAGAAGGCGTTCGAGATCCACGAGTCGATGGGCTCGCGACTGGGAGGCGTCCACTTCGAGCTCACGGGTGAGGACGTCACCGAGTGCGTGGGCGGCTCGGGAGGAATGAGCGAACGCGATCTCCAGCGGGCATACCGGTCGAAGGTGGATCCGCGGCTGAACTACGAGCAGGCGCTGGAGATGGCGATGCTGATCGCGCGTCGCCTGCGGAACAAGGCCTCCTGAGGCGCGGGTCCCGGCACGGGGCGCGTCGCCCCGCGCGCTCGTTCGTCAGTAGCTGGCCTGATGCACGCCGCGGACCGCCCGACCGCTCGGGTCGGGGTCCTTTGCGAACGAGGCTTCCCATGCGATGGCCGTGGGCGTGCTGCACGCGACGCTCGGGCCCTCGGGGACGCACGCCGCCGCGGCGTCACCGGGGAAGAGCTCCTCGAAGATCGAGCGATAGACATACGCCTCCTTCGTGGCCGGTGTGTTGCGGGGGAACCGGAAGTGCGCGCGTGCGAGCTCGTCGTCGCTGACGGTCTGCTCGGCGTGCGCCTTGAGACCGTCGATCCACGAGTAGCCCACGCCGTCGCTGAACTGCTCCTTTTGCCGCCAGAGGATCTCCTCGGGCAGCGCGCCCTCGAACGCGCTGCGAAGCACGAACTTCTCCATCCGGTCCGTGCCACACATCTTGTGCACGGCGTCGAAGCTCATCGCGACGTCGAGGAACTCCAGGTCCAAGAAGGGCACGCGCGCCTCGACGCCCCACGCGGCCAGTGATTTGTTGGCGCGCAGGCAGTCGAACTTGTGCAAGGCGTCGAGCTTCCGCACCGTCTCCTCGTGGAACTCTCGGGCGCTGGGCGCCTTGTGGAAGTAGAGGTAGCCTCCGAAGATCTCGTCGGAGCCCTCGCCGGTGAGGACCATCTTGATGCCCATGGCCTTGATGCGTCGCGCCATCAGGTACATCGGCGTGGACGCCCGGACCGTGGTGACGTCGAAGGTCTCGATGTGCCGAATCACGTCGCGCACCGCGTCGAGCCCCTCTTGGAGGGTGAAGACGATCTCGTGGTGCACGGTGCCGATGGCCTGGGCGGCCCGGCGTGCCTTCACCAGATCGGGCGAGTCTCGCAGCCCGATGGCGAAGGAATGAAGCTGCGGCCACCATGCCTCGCTGCGCCCTCCGTCCTCGATGCGGTGCTTGGTGAACTTGCGAGCGACCGCGCTGATGAGCGACGAGTCGAGACCGCCCGAGAGCAGGACGCCGTAGGGGACGTCGCTCATGAGCTGGCGCTCGACCGCGGCCTCCAGCGCGCTGCGAATCGCCGCTGGGTCCGCAGGCTTGCCGGCGACCGCCTCGTAGTCTCGCCACGGCGGCTGGTAGTAGCGCACGGGCGTTCCGACCTCGCTGTCGAGGTAGTGGCCGGGTGGGAAGTCCTCGATGGTGCGGCAGACGTCCGACAGCGCCTTGAGCTCGGAAGCCACGTAGAGGTTTCCGTGTTGGTCGCGGCCGGTGTACAGCGGGACCACGCCGATGGGATCGCGGGCGACGAGGTAGTGGCCGCGCTTGCGGTCGTACAGCACGAACGCGAAGATCCCGTTGATCTGGCCGAGAAAGTCCGCACCGTGCCTTTCGTACAGGGCGAGGATGACCTCGCAATCGGACCCGGTCTGGTAGGCGTAGTCGGAGGCCGTACGACGACGGATGTCGCGGTGGTTGTAGATCTCGCCGTTGACGGCGAGCACCAGGCTGCGGTCGGCGTTGTAGAGGGGCTGTGCTCCATTGTCGAGATCGACGATCGCGAGGCGTTCGTGCGCCAAGATGGCGCGCTCGTCGGCGAAGATGCCGCTCCAGTCTGGGCCGCGATGTCGCATGCGTCGCGACAGCTCCAGCGCGCGTTCACGAAGCGCCAGCGGATCGGACTTGATCTCCAGGATCCCGAGGATCGAGCACATGACGAAAGGAAACGGTAGCAGCCCGACGGGGGGGCGAGCGAGCTCATTCGTCGGGCCCAATGGCGAAGCGAGCGAGTCGTTCGTCGGGTGGCGAGGCTACCGCCGGCGAGGATGCCGTCGGTTTCGAAGGGCCGACGCCAAGTGGCGGGTCCCCACGCGGTCGAGTGAACGGGGATGCGGTGCCTCCCCGGTTGCGGAGCGCCTCGGCTGCACGACGAGGGGCGTCGGAAGATCAGAAGATGGCCGAGAGCTGGCGGACGCGGGCGATCAACCGGCCGTCGCGGCTCCACAACTCGCCGAGCTGCTCGGCATAGCCGTCGGCGATGGTCGGGGAGCGATCGCGAAAGAGGTAGTGGTCGTCGGAAGTGGCGCTCTGCAGGGGCAGCGGTGCCAGAAAATGGTAGGTGAGGTCGATGCTGGCTCCCGGAACGGGTCGGCGCAACATGGTGAGCGCGGGGGGAGGCCACGCGTCGAGGAGGATGCAGACGAGGGCGAGGTCGGCCGGCCAGGGCTCGATCGTGCGGCACCAGCCGCCGACCTCGGGGTGGTCGCTGCCGCTGAGCGGGGGTGCACCGATGCAGAACCGGAACTCCAGCTTGTCGGCGAACACCGGCTGCCCGTCGTGCTTGGGGCTGACGGGAACCTGTTTGGGTTGCGGCACGTCGGGAAACCGATCGGAACGATGATGCAAGACGTGCGGACGACCCGCGCCGAAGCTGGCGAACGCCACCGCGAGCGTCCGCCCGTCGCGGACGAGGCGGGCAGCGGTCTGCGTGACGTACCGTCCGCTGCGCAAGACATCGGCGTGCACGGTGCACGGCCCTGCGGGAGCCGGAGCGGTGAATTGGACGTTGAGCGTCCGGGGGAGCCGCGTCGGATCGGCGACCACGGTCTGCTGACAGCGGCCGAGCGCCGCCGCGACGATCCCTCCGAAGAGCGAACGGCCCTGGTGCCAGCTCTCGTCGAGCACCCCCTCGAAGCGGTTCTCGTCTTCACGCCGCCAGCGGGTGCCGCAGATCTCCAGCTCGGCGTCGGGCCGGGTCACGCCGCAGGAAGTGTAGTCCTCCGCTCCCCGAGCGGCGACCGCTCGCGTCGCGCGGGCGCTCCAGCGACGATTCGGCGTCTGGGGCGTCGCCGTGGCGGTGAAGCACGGTGGGTCGCCGGCCCGGCGCGGGCGTTCGAACCTCCGGCTCGGAGCCTGCCCGACGCGGCGGTCGGGTCTTCCGTA
>CAZYSW010000286.1:0-7659 GCA_964650105.1 uncultured Nannocystaceae bacterium | reverse complement strand
GGTACACGACCGCGCCGAAATCGGCGCTCGTGCTCCCCCCCGGAAACAGCGGCACCGACAGCGACCACACCACCAGCCCCAGGCACGCGGCCGCCGTCAGATGCACGGCGCTCAGGTAGCCGCCCAGGTCGAGCTGTCCGCGGAGGCTCCGCCCCACCGTGAAGTAGCCGGCGGACGCAACGGCGCCGACGAGCGCGAGGGCGTCGCCCAAGATGGCGCCCTCGTCCGCTCCTGGGCGCGTCGGATCCATCATCAAGACGGTGCCGCCGACCGCCACCACGGCGCCGACATACACCCCCGGCGACGCTCGATCCCCGATGAAGCGCCCGAGGATCCCGGCAAACAGGGGCTGGGTCGTGACCAGGGTGGTGCTGCGCAGCACGCTGGTGAGCTGCAAAGACGCGATCCAGGTCCCGAAGTGCACGGCGAGAAGCAATCCGGCCAGAGCCACCCGCCCGACGAGGGCCGGGCGTGCTCGGAGGTGTGCGACGAGAGCCGCCATGGAACCCGGCGCGAGCAGGGCGAGGGCGAGCCCCGTCACGACCACGCGTGCGCCCGCGATGACCGGCGGCTCGAGGGGCGCGGCCAACAAGACGAACAACGGCGCGGTCGAGATCGCGGCGACGGCCAAGGTGAGGCCCGTCGCAACTTCGGCTGCCGTGGCGGACGACACGAGCCCCGCCGCGACGCTCCCCCGCCGGACCGACCTCGTCAAGCCCGTCGCCCTACGGCCGGGCGGGCCGAGGGCTGCCCGGAGGGGCGCATGGCGCGGCCTTCGCTTGGGCCTTGTGCTACATAGTTCCGCGATGTTCGAGACGATCTCCAAGGGATTCCGGGCCGCTCGCGAGCGGCTGACGGGCCGCGGCGAGCTCACCGAAGAGGTCATCGACGCCGCCCTCAAGGACGTTCGGATGAGCCTTCTGGAGGCGGACGTCGAGTTTCGGGTCGTCAAGAGCTTCTTGAAGTCGGTCAAGGACAAAGCCCTCGGCGAGGAGGTCCAGCTCGTCGCCAAGGCCGGCGATCGCAAGATCCGCGTCCGGGCGGAGGACCACTTCGTGCGGATCTGTCACGAGGCCCTCACCGACCTGATGGGACCGGTCGACACGGGGATCGAGAGGGCCAAGCGCGGTCCGACGGGCATCATGATGGTCGGTCTGCAGGGGTCGGGGAAGACCACCACGACCGGCAAGCTCGCCCGCAAGCTGCAGAAAGAGGGTCACAAGGTGATGCTGGTCGCGTGCGACGTCTACCGCCCCGCGGCGGTGCGCCAGCTCCAGGTGATCGGCAACCAGCTCGACGTCCCCGTCTTCGCGCGCGAGGGCGCCGATCCGTTGGAGATCGCCAAGGACGCCAACTACGAGGCGGCCACCGGCGGGTTCGACTACATCATCTACGACACCGCGGGCCGCCTCACGGTGGACGACGCCCTCATGGTCGAGCTGGAGCGGATCAAGGGCGAGGTTCACCCCGCCAACATCTTCCTGGTCATCGACGCCATGATCGGTCAGGACGCCGTCAACACGGCCAAGGCCTTCGACGAACGCATCGACTTCAGCGGCGTCATCCTGACCAAGCTCGACGGCGACGCGCGCGGTGGCGCTGCCCTGTCGATCAAGGCCGCCACCGGCAAGCCCATCAAGTTCCTCGGCATGGGCGAAACGCTCGAGAAGCTGGAAGAGTTCCGGCCCGAGGGGTTGGCCGGCCGCATCCTGGGCATGGGCGACCTCGTCGGCCTCATGCAGGACTTCCAGGAGGTCGTCGACGAGGAGCAGGCAGCCCAGGACGCCGCCAAGATGCTGGGCGGCTCGTTCACCATGGACGACTTCCTCAATCAGATCCGCTCCATCCAGAAGATGGGGAGCTTGCGGGATCTGATGGACAAGATGCCGCTGGGCCAGATGTTTGGCGCCGACATCCCACAAGAAGCGCTCGATCAGGCGATGGACGACAACGAGCTCGTCAAGATCGAGTCGATGATCCAGTCCATGACCCGCAAGGAGCGGGCCCAGCCCGACCTGTTCTTGTGCGATGGAGAGGACCGGAATTCGGCCGCCGCCAAGCTCAGTCGTCGGAAGAAGCGCCCCACCCGGCCCCGCGATCCCACCAAGATGGCGGAGCTGGGCCCCGAAGCCTTCGTCGACTCCCGCGTGTCTCGGGTCGCGCGAGGGAGCGGCCGCGACGAGGAGGAGGTCCGCGCCCTCGTCAGCCGGTTCATCGCCATGCGCGACATGTTCGGCATGCTCGGCGATCTGATGGGAGGCACCGGATTCTTGAGCAAGATCCCCGGGATCAAGCAGATGAAGCAGCTCGGGGCGATGCGGACGCTCGCGCAGAATCCGGAGGCTCTGCAGGCCCTGCTCGGCGGGGGCGGGGGGGGACCCATGCCGGCCCTGCCGGGAATGGGCGGCAGCCCGATGCGTGCTCTGGGCGGCCTGGGCGGCGCAGTCCCTCAAGGTGGCGGCGGCAAGGCCAAGTCCAAGGCCGCCCGCAAGAAGGAAAAGGCGGCCCGCAAGAAGAATCGACGCCGCTGACGCCCGTCAATCGGCGACGAGCTTCTCTTCGTCGACGACGTCGTCGGCACCGAGCGGTCTCGAGAAGCGATAGACCTCGTCGAGCCAGTTGCCGAGATCGATCATCTTGCAACGGCGCGAGCAAAATGGACGCCAGCGAGAATCGTCCTCGACCTCGTCGTAGCGACCGCACGAGGGACAGCGGATCTTCACGCGCTCAACTTAGCACGCGAGCCGGGGTCGCAACCAACGGGATCCCGAAGATCAGCGAGACAGGCTTTCGAACGCGGCGAAGATCCGACGGCACCCCTCGGCGATCGTCTCGTCGTCGGTCGCGTAGCTGAGTCGAAGGTGCCCCGGAGCGCCGAACGGGGTGCCGGGAACGGTCGCGACCAGCTTCTCCTCCAAGAGCCAGGTCGCCAGTGCGATGTCGTCCTCGAACGACGCACCCGCGCGTGCGTGCGCCGAGACGTCGGCGAAGACGTAGAACGCGCCGTCCGGCTCGCTCACCTGCAGGCCGGGGGCCGACGAGAGCCCGTCGAGCATCGTTCGGCGCCTGCGCGTGAACGCCTCCAGCATCGTCTTCACGTCGTCCTCGACGGTGGCGTCGGTGAGGGCGACCAGGGCAGCCCGCTGCGCGACGGTGGCCGCGCCCGAGGTCGTCTGGCTCTGGATCTTGGAGGCCGCTGCGATCACCGGGGCCGGCCCTGCCAGAAAACCGATGCGGTAGCCGGTCATGGCGTAGGTCTTCGACACCCCGTCGACCACGACGATCTGGTCGGTGATGCCCTCCAGGGCCCGAAACGCGCTGACGTGCTGGAATCCGCCGTAGACGAGCTTGCGGTAGATGTCGTCCATCACGATGTAGGCCTGGGGGGCAGCGCGGGTGAGCACCTCCCCCACGAGGCGCAAGTCCTCGGCGCGATAGCCCGCCCCCGTCGGGTTGCTGGGACTATTGAGGATGAGGAAGCGGGTCTTGGGCCCGAGCACCCGCTCCAGCGCCTCCGGGCGCAACCTCCACCCGTCCTCGCGACGGGTCTCGACGAAGACCGGCTTGCCCTCGGCCAGCCCGACCATCTCGGGATAGCTGACCCAGTAGGGGGCCACGATCACCACCTCGTCGCCCGGATCGAGGGTCGCCAAGAACAGGTTCGCGAGGCTGTGCTTGGCCCCGTTGGAGACCAGGATTTCGTTGCGCGCGAAGCTCCGGCCGTGGACGCGCCCGAGCTCGGCCGCGACCGCGTCCCGCAGCGCCGGCGTCCCCGGAACCGGGGCATACCGCATCGGTTCGTGCTCCGACATCTCGGCCACCGCCCGTCGGACCGCGGCCGGGGGCTTGAAATCGGGCTCGCCGGCGCTGAAGTCGAGGACCTGTTTGCCCTCGGCCCGCAGCTCCGCCGCCCGGTTGGCTACGGCGAGCGTGGCCGAAGGGGCGATGGCGGATGCGCGCCTGGAGATGTGCAATGGGTGCTTCACGACTCGACCTCCCCGCGACCGGGCGAGGCCGTGTTCTAGCCGACGTGACGCAGGAACTCCACCACGACCTGCCCGTAGACGCGCTCGGCCTCCAGGCGCAGCGCGCGTGGCCACGCCACCGGCGGGCTCGCCCCACGGATCCGCTCGCGCTCACAAACGACGAGCGCCTCGGGCGCGAGCCAACCTTCGACGAGGGCCTCGGTGAGTGGTTCGAACACGTCGGGGGCAGCGAACGGCGGATCGATGAGGACGAGCCCGTAGGCGCTCGCCGACGATTCCCTCGGAGGCCGTCGGAGAAAGCGCTCGGCCGACGAGCGGACCACGGTGGTCACCCCCCTCAGCTCGAGGGCCGCGAGCTGGTGCTGCAGGAACCGCACCACGCGGGCGTCCGCCTCCACCAAGGTGGCGTGCGCGGCTCCGCGGCTGAGGGCCTCGATGCTCAACGCCCCCGATCCCGCGAACAGGTCGAGCACGCGCACACCCTCGATCTCCGCGCCCAAGCGATCGAAGATCGCTCCGCGAACGCGCGCCGCGGTGGGGCGCAGGCCCTCCACGCCTCGTGGCAGGGGCAGCAGCCTCCGTCCCCGCAGCCGACCCGCCTCGACGCGCTGCATGGCGCTTCGCTCCTCAAGCCAGGTGGGGCTCGAGACCCAATTGCGCCCGCACGAGCGCCTCTTCGCGCGCCAAACGAGCGTATCCCCGTCGGATCGCGCGTCGACGACGGATCCAGGCCACGACGACCAGCGGCGCGACCAGGGCGAGGGGCAAGCCGCCGCCCGCGATGAGGGGATACCAGATGAAGCGACCCGGAAGACCCGCCCTCCACTTGCCCACGAGCTCGGGCAGGGAGAGGCCGTAGGCGCGAATGAACGAGGTCTCCAGGTTGTGTCCCTGCTTCAGCTCCGTGAACACCTGCCGAAGCTTGGCGCCGGTTCCGTCGTAGTCGCGCAGGAAGGTCACCAAATCGCGCGCGGCTGCATAGGCGACGGCGGCATCGGGCCCGTCGGCCTGGTGAAAGTAGGCCTCGAGGCGCTGCATGTCGGGAAGCCCCGGCCCGAAGACGGCGTTGGCGAGTGTCTGCGCGCGACGCAGGCTCAGGCCACCCTCGAAGCTCTCGGCCACACCTTCGTGAAACCACCGGGGCAGCGACGCGCCGCCGGTCGCTCGATGGAGGACGACGTGCGCCATCTCGTGGCGCAACAGGGCGTCGAGATCGGTTCGCGACCCGTCGGGCCCGTGGCGCGCGATCACGATCTCCCCCGTCGACGGCCGTGCGACGCCGGCCACCCACCGGGGCATCCCCGTGGCGTCGGCGACGTGCCCCGCATGATCGACGAATGCGATCTGCAGCCGATCGTCCACGTCACCAGCGAGGGCCACTTCGATGTCCGACCACATCTGCGGCATGCGCTGCGCCAGGGACATCGCCGCGTCGTGCAGATGGGGCTCGTAACGCAAGATGACGCGCCCGACGATCACCTGAGCGGTCGCCCGCTCGAGCTGCCAGCCCGCCGGGCGTCCCGTCGACGCCGAAGCGAGCCCCGGGATCGCCAGCGCGAGCACGAACGCCAGCGCCAGCAACGCGTGTCGCCACCCCCTTCGGAGGGTCTTTCCGAAGGTCGCGTTCGAGCGATGCGCGACGCGAGGGGTCATGGGGTCACCTCGAGCACGACTCGCTCCTCCCGCAAGCCGTTGGCGACGAGCACGCCGACCGCGACGCCCAAGACGACGAGCGCCACCCCCGCGACGATTCCGGCGCGCACGCCGGGGCGCAGGCGGGCCCCCATCCGTCGCTCCTGAACGCCCGCACGCACGAGCGCCTCGTGCTCGTCCCACAGGGCACGGACCAGCAGGGGCTCGTGCACTGCATCGGACGCACGCACGCCCAGGGGCACGTCGAGCCGGCAGTCGTGGCTCGAGAGGACCGGCGCATCGCGCTCGGGGACGTACCCGATCGTCACCACCAGATCATAGCGGCCTTGCCGGCAGATCTGCCGGGCCGGCGGCGCGCCGGGCCGCAGCCGCCGCACCTTGGTCGGCGGATCGGTCGAGGCGACGGCGGTCCGCTCCAGCGCGTCGAGGAGCGCGCGCTCCTCGGTGCTCCCCGGCGCTTCGGGAGCCAGCGCAATCGCGATCAGGATGGGGAGCGCCTGGGGGTCGACGACCGGTCGGGGTGGCGCCGCGGTCGTCTCGGCCGGAGAGCGCGACGACTTGCCGGGGTCCTCTTGCGCGCCCGAGGCCACCGCCTCGACCTCCGGACCCGTCCACGTCGCCTCGGTGGGACCGTCGTGGCTGCGCATCACCGGGTCGGGCGGCGCCGCGAGGCCCAACACGAGCGAGGCGCTGACGATCCAGCACGGCGCAATCACGGGGCCGTGGCCTCGGGACCAAGGCTCGTGAGATATCGACCCAGCGCGAACGTCTGCTTGGCTCGTAAGCCCGTCGAGAACTGCACGCCGATCGTCGCGGTATCCACTTCGTTGCGCCAGCGCACGGTGGCGTCGACCTCGATGGGCTCCTCGAGGGTCGGGACGCGAAACCTCAATCGAACGCGATCGCCGACGCGGGCCGGCGGCGAGAGGTCGGCCCTCAGGCACAGGCCGCCGAGGCTCATGTTGATGGTGGTCCCTCGGCTCGCCGTTCCGTCACGCACGATGTCGACGGGTTGCTCCACCAGGTAGCGGGCCGTCTGTCGCTTGTCGAGGAATCCCATGCAGGAAGGAAGTGTCGACCCATCGGCGGCGTCGCGTCAACGCGCAGGGGCACCCCGCCCACGAGTTCGGTCCACGACCGGTCCGGGGTCTCCCCGCGGGGGGCGGCGCCGCTCGGTGAACCACGTTCTGTACGCGGCCATCTTCCGCTGCTGCTCGGCGGGTGCGCGACGTCGACACGTCTTCCGCTCCTCGCTCCCCTCGGGTGCGCCCCATCGCACTTCGGGGCAGTCGTTGGGGTTGTAGGCCATCTCGAACGCTTCGGCGCGCGCGATCACGTCCGCGACGCTCAGCTCCCAGGTCGACCCGTCCGAGCGACGATAGGTGAAGCGGAGCGAAGGATCCTGGAGGAGCTCGTCGCGCGCAGCCTCCAGTTTCGCGCGCAACGCCTCCATGGTCTCGCCGTCGCGCAAGAACACGTGCGCGTTGCGTGCGACCTTGTCCGAGAAGCCGGTGACCACGTCGATGGCGATGAGCAGCCGAAGATCCCGCGCGGGGGTGGCGTAGTTCTCCCACGCTCCGGTGGTCTCGAAGATCTCGAACCCGTCGGGCATCGAGACCGTGCTCCCTCCGCGCACGTGATCCTCGCCATTTTGCACCGAGGTCACGCGCACCTTCGCGGCCTCGAACAGCGCCTGAATCGCCTCGGCCTGAGCCTTGACGGGGTCGCGAGCCCCGGGCGTGATGAGGGCGTCCATCTTGTCGTAAAAGGTGGGCGCGGCCAAGCTCGCCTGTTCGTCGCTGACGTCACCGTATCCGGGGCGCCGGGCGATCTCCTCGTCGGTGGCGGACGCGAGGATCTCGGTGTCTCCTTGTCGTCGTACGTCGATCGGTCGAAAGGCTTTGAACCCGCTCCCGCCCAGCGCAGGATCGGCGTTCCACAGGAAATTGCCCTCCCAGAAGCGCTTGCGCGTGATGCTGCCGTCGGGCGGCACGAGCGGGATCAGGCAGGCCTGCAGGGC
>CAZYSW010000285.1:0-7695 GCA_964650105.1 uncultured Nannocystaceae bacterium | reverse complement strand
CACCATCATCACGACGGTCAGTCCCACGACCCACCGCGTACGCTTCTCGCCGCGGGTCTCCTGGTCGGTCCCGAACGTGTGCTCGTGTCGATGCGTCTCGAGTTGCCGAACGTGCATGGGGTGGAAACGGCGCGCGTGCCGACGCGGCCCATTTCCGGCTCAGGCTGCGACGTCGCGCACGATCAGAGTACCGAACTCCACGGCCCGAGGCTCGTGCGTGGGCGCGCCGGGCGTCCGCCGCTCACCATGCACCCGCCGCACGCACCCACGATCGGCCCGCGACGCGGTGGGGCCTCGATCGGGTCGGTTCCCCGCGCATCGATTCGCCCGGCGTCGACCGGCGGCCTGTGTGGGCCTTCGGTGCGCACGCACGCGCGCGGGTACCACCGAGCCCGCCGAGTCGGCGTCGACCCGCCGCACGTGGTCGTCCCCGGGCCACCCGAGGGCTCGTCGAACGAGCCGGGGTGCGGGGCCGACCCGCGCGAGGACGCGGGCCGTGCCGCGCAGCTCACTTCGAGGGAAACGAGAACGAATCCCCTTCTTCGGGAAGGACGACGTCCCAGCCGAACCGCTCTTCCAGGCGCCGGCGGAACGCGTCAGACGCCGAAGGCTCGCCGTGGTTGACGAACACGCGACGCGGCGACAGGCGGCTCGCCGCCAACCAGTCGAGCATCTCTGCGAAATCGGCGTGTGCCGAGAGCCCCTCGATCTGCGCGATGCGGGCCTTCACGGGCACGTAACGTCCGTGGATCTTGAGCTCGTCGGCGCCGTCGAGGAGCGAACGGCCGCGCGTGCCCGCGGCCTGGAAGCCCACCAGCAGGATCGTGTGCTGGCGCTCGGGCAAAAAGCGCACCAGGTGGTGCAGGACGCGACCGCCGGTGGCCATGCCGCTGGCCGAGATCACGATCTTTGGTGCGTCGTCGGCATCGATGGCCCTGGACTGGTCGGGCGTGTTGCTGTAACGCGCCACCGATTGCATCGCCGCACGTTCGGCGACGGAGAGTCGGTGCTCGTCGGGATGCTCGTAGAAGACCTCGGTGGCGTCGATGGCCATCGGGCTGTCGAGATAGATGGGGACGTCGGGGATCTGGTGCGCCGTCCGCAGCGTCGACAGCAAGTACACGAGGTGTTGCGCGCGACCGACCGCGAACGCCGGGACGACCAGCGTGCCGCCGCGTTCCACCGTGGAGCGAACGATCTCGGCGAGCTCCTCGACGACGTTGGTCTGGGCGTGACGACGATCGCCGTACGTCGACTCCAACACCAGGAGGTCGGCCCCGGGCAGCGGCTCGGGCGGTCGCATGATCGGGTCGTTCGGACGTCCGACGTCGCCCGAAAACGCGATCGATGCTCGCCCGCCCTCCAGACGGACGCAGGCGGATCCCAGGATGTGGCCGGCCCGGCTGAACGTCGCGTGGAGGCCCGGGGCGGCCTCGAACGAGATGCCGAACTCGACGGGCTCGAGCTGACGAAGGCTGCGCACGGCGTCCGCCTGGGTGTACAGCGGAAGCGCGGGGCGGTGCTTGGACCACCCGAACTTGTTGGCGTGGCGCGCCTCCTCTTCTTGCAGGTACCCCGCGTCAGGCAGGAGGATCCGCAAGAGGTCGCGCGTCGCGTAGGTGCAATACACCGGGCCCGAGAACCCGGCCTTGCACAGCGCAGGAAGATAGCCGGAGTGGTCGATGTGCGCGTGCGTGAGCACGACCGCGTCGAGCTGCTCCACCTTCAGCGGGGGCGGGGTCCAGTTCTTCAGGCGGAGCTTCTTGAGCCCCTGAAACAAGCCGCAGTCGACGAGAACGCGCCCCCGCGCCTCGACGAGCGTTCGCGATCCCGTGACCGTTCCGCTGGCACCGAAAAACGAAATCTTCATTTGTTCGACGAAGAATACCCGAAGCGTGGGCCTCGCGTGAGGAGGCGACGCGACGGGTCACCACGCGGCCGCCTCAGGCGCCGAGCGGCTTCCTTCTTCGACACATAGCAGTGTCAGGCGATCCACACCATCCTCGGCGTGCGCAAGGGGGCTGCCGACGAGGAACCGCACGCCTCGGCTTGGGCCCGGGCGTACGACTCGTTGTCGACGTCGGGCATCTTCGCCCCATGCGAATCGGAGAAATCTGCGTCGTTCTCGTCCTCTCGTGCTCGATGGCCGCCTGTGGTGGCGACAGCCGGTCCACTGCGTCCACCTTCGGCGATTCGGCGTCCACATCGGGGACGGACGGAACGACCGGAGCGGGCAGTACCGGTGTCGATCCCGACACGAGCTCGGCCACCGCCTCGGCGACGGGAACCGGCGACGCCACCGACGACACGACGTCATCGACCACCGGAGGCCCGACCACGGACGGGACGACCACGGGTGAGACGAGCGCCGACGCCAGCTCGACCGAAGACACCGGCGAGACGACCGGAGGGGCCTGCGCGATGCATTGTTCGGCCGATCTGCAGCAGGTCCTCGACTGCGACGACAACGTCGTGACCCAGTGCAACGAGGATCAAGGGTGTTACGACGGGTCGTGCATCGACGACCCGTGCGAGGCGGCCGAGCTGGCCCAGAGCTCCGTGGGCTGTGACTACTGGTCGGTCAAGACCGGTTCGATCAGCGCGATTTCGGGAGCTTGTTTCGCGGCTTTCGTGGCGAACACCTGGCCGGGCCCGGCGCACCTCGAAGTGGAGTGGCAGGGCCAGCAACTCCCGGTCGAGGATTTCGTCCGGATCCCGCAAGGGCAGGGCCAGAACGTCACTTACGCCCCGTACGATCCGAATCAGGGACTGCCACCCGGTGAGGTCGCGATCATCTTCTTGTCCCGAAGTCAGTCCGGAGCTCTCCCCGCCTGTCCATCTCCACCCGCGATCGCTCAGGAGACGAAGGTGGACGGGACCGGCTTTGGTCACGCCTTCAACATCCGCTCCGATCGCCCCGTCATCGCCTATCAGATGCTGCCGTACGGAGGTGGCAGTGCAGCGGCCACCTCGGCGACGCTCCTGCTCCCGACGAGCGCCTGGGGAGACAACTACGTCGCGATCAATCCCTACCCGAAGAGTGAGGTCGTGTTCGACGCCCTCCCTGGTCTGAACATCGTGGCCAAAGAAGACGGCACGACGGTCACCATTCTGCCCGTTGCGCCGATCGAGGGCGGCGGCGGGGTCCCACCGGCGCCCGCCAACCAGCCGGTGATGTACACGCTCGACCGCGGCGAGCACATCCAGTTCCAGCAGGCTGCCGAGATCACGGGGAGCCCGATCATGGCGGACAAGCCGATCGGTGTGTTCGGCCAGGCGAGTTGCCTCAACGTGCCGACAACCGGGCTGGCCTGTGACTCGGCGCACCAGCAAATTCCGCCCATCAACGCGCTGGGTAGCGAGTACGCCGCGGTCCGATACCGCAATCGAGCCCTCGCCGTCGGCGAGGAAACACCACCTTGGCGCCTGGTGGGTCTCGTCGATGGAACCATGTTGCAGTGGCAGCCGGTCCAACCGATCGGTGCTCCCTCGGTGCTCGATCAAGGCGACGTCGTCGAGTTCAACTCTGCCGGAGAGTGGATCGTCTCCAGCCAGGACGAGGATCATCCGTTCTATCTGGCGGCGTACATGACCGGGGGCGATCCCTTCAACGGGGAGGGCGATCCCGAGTGGGTGAACGTCGTTCCGGTCGACCAGTACCTCGATCGATACGTCTTCTTCACCGACCCGACGTTCTCGGAGACGAGCATCGTCGTCATCCGAAGGCCCAAAGACGGGATGTTCCACGACGTGACGCTCGACTGCGCCGGAGCACTCGGGGGTTGGCAGGCGCTGGGGCCCTACGAGTTCACGCGGCTGGACCTGGTGACCGGCGATTTTCAGGACGTGGGGAACTGCTCCAACGGTCGCCACGAGATCACCGGCAACGCGCCGTTCGGGGTCACGGTATGGGGCTGGGGTTCGTCAGCGTCCACCGTGTTCACGCGGTACGTCTCGTACGCATATCCAGCCGGCCTTCGACTGGCGCAGATCAACGACGTCGTGATCATCCCGCAGTAGCGTTCGAGCCTCGCGGCCGTCGTCGTCACGGTGCGCCTGGCTGCTCGCCGGGTGCGCAGCAGCCGGCGTGCTAGGCTCGCTGCCCCATGAACGATACGCCGGCGGATACGGGCGCCAGCCGCGAGGCTCGCCGCGAGCGGGGCGTCCACCTCGGGCTACGGCACCTGCGGCTCGAGGACTACCCCGCGATCGAGGAGATCATGAATCGGGTCTACGCGGGCTCGATGGGTGGCTCGTGGAAGCGGGACCAGTTCGTGTCGCAGCTCTCGCGCTTCCCCGAGGGCCAGATCTGCATCGAGGACAACGGCAAGGTGGTGGCGGCGGCGCTGAGCCTCATCGTGGACTACTCCCGGTTCGGTGACCGCCACACGTACGCCGAGATCACCGGCAACGGGTACATCACGACCCACGATCCCGACGGCGAGATCCTCTACGGGATGGACATCTTCGTACATCCGGACTACCAGGACATGCGCCTGGGCCGCCGCCTGTACGACGCGCGCAAGGAACTGTGCCGTAACCTCAACCTGCGCGCCATCGTGGCCGGGGGGCGCATCCCAGGCTACCAGAAGTACGCCGCCGAGATGTCTCCGCAAGCGTACATCGAGCTGGTCAAGCGCGGCGAGCTGTACGACCCGATCCTCAGCTTTCAGCTCAACAACGACTTTCACGTGCGCCGCGTGATTCGGGGCTACTGGCCCCAGGATCAGGAGTCGCGCGCATACGCGACGCTGCTGCGATGGCACAACATCTACTACGAGCCGAAGAAACCGACGCTCATCGGCCGCAAGAAGTCGGTGGTCCGCGTCGGCACGGTACAGTGGCAGATGCGGCGGCTGTCGACGGTCAACGACCTGCTTCGCCAGGCCGAGTTCTTCGTCGACGCGCTCGCCGGATACAACGCCGACTTCGCGCTCTTCCCCGAGTTCTTCAGCGCGCCGTTGCTCGGCAACTTCCAGCAAGAGAACTCCGCCGAGGCCATGCGCTCGCTCGCGGAGTCCACCGTGGAGATCCGCGAGCAGATGCTCGGCCTGGCGGTGAGCTACAACATCAACCTCATCGCCGGAAGCATGCCGCTGTACGAGGATCGCGAGCTGTACAACGTCAGCTACCTGCTGCGCCGCGACGGGACATGGGCGGAGCAGCGCAAGCTGCACGTCACGCCCGACGAGCGCTCCTACTGGGGCATGTCGGGTGGGCACCGACTCGAGGTGTTCGAGACCGACGTGGGACGGATCGGGATTCTGATCTGCTACGACGTGGAGTTCCCGGAGCTCCCGCGACTTCTGGCCAACCGCGGGCTGGAGATCCTGTTCGTGCCGTTTTGGACCGACACCAAGAACGGCTACCTCCGGGTCCGGCGCTGCGCCCAGGCCCGGGCCATCGAAAACGAGTGCTACGTGGTGATCACGGGTTCGGTGGGCAGCCTGCCCAAAGTCAGGAACATGGACGTCCTGTACGGGCAGACGGCCGTCTTCTCGCCGTCCGACTTCGCGTTCCCCCACGACGCGGTCGTGGCCGAGGCGACGCCCAACACCGAAACCACGCTCATCGTCGACCTCGACCTCGATCTCCTCAAGGAGCTGCGCTACGAGGGGGCCGTCCGCAACTTCCAGGATCGGCGCACCGACCTGTACCGCGTCCAGTGGTTGGACAAGGATTGACGGGCCAGCGCCGGGGCGGCGCTTCGCTCCCGAAACCCCGCCGCAGGCGCGTCGGCGGCCGGGTTACCGGGGCGGCCCGCCGCGCGCGACTGGAATTCCGGCGCGCTCGAAGAACGCTTCAAGCTGGGTGGGCACGCGCCCCCGAGCGGGTGACAGGCTGTAGGACCGGCCATGTCACTCACCCGCATTTCAACGAGAGCCCATCGAGACGCCGAGGGTGACCGGCGGTTCACGCTCGCTGCTGTCGTGCGGTAGCATCCCGGCATGCGTATCGCCGTCCTCACTCTTGTTGCGGCCATGGGTGGCTGCAAGGAGTCGAAAGGTACCCAGGCGCCGGGCAACCCGGTGAACGTCGCGGTGCAAGCGGTGTCGTACGCCGAGCACGCGAACGCCCCGTCCGAGGTCGTCAAGAAGTGCAAGTTCCACGAGGCGCTCATCGACGCGGTCGTCGAGCAGACCCCCGGAGCCTCCAAGACCGGTGGAGACACGACGCTGACGATGGAGGTCGTCTCGATGCGCGGCGCCGATCCGGAGTGGCAAGGCGACATCAGCGTCATCGTCCGTGGGGAGCTCGACGGTGGTGGCGTGACGATGGGGACGTTTCGCGTGAAGCGGACCGCGCGGGGTGGCGTGATGGGGGGCATGGGCGCCGTCTGTCGCGGGCTCGAAGACATCGCCGAACAGATGGGCGAGGACATCGCAGCCTGGCTGCAAAAGCCCGAGGACAAGGCCGAGCTGGGCGTTCCGTAGGGGAGGCCGAGCCGGATCGACCCCGTGGAATTGCTCGCGAGCCCGCGCCGCGAGAGAGGGGACGAGCACCACAGGTGGCGTGCGCACGATGTCGTCGGTGTTCGCCTGAACGCATGCACCCATGCCCGTCGGCTTTCGGTTGAGGCCCGCGAGCGTGGGCTCGATACTGCACGGAACGCGGAGGGCGAATGGCGGAGGGGAAGAACATCGGGGTGCTCGGTACGGGAGTCGTCGGGAGGACGATCGCAGGCAAGCTCGCACAGCTCGGCCACCGCGTGATGGTGGGCACGCGCGATCCCGCGGCGACGCTGGCCCGCCACCGCCCGGAGGGCTCGCGTCGGCCCTCGTTCGCGGCGTGGCTCGAGGGTCGATCCGGCGTCGAACTCGGGACGCTCGCCCAGGCCGCCGCGCACGGCGAGATCGTGATCAATGCCACCAACGGCATGCAGACCCTCTCGGCGCTCGAACTCGCCGGCGAGAAGAACCTGGCGGGCAAAGTCCTCATCGACCTGTCGAACCCGCTCGATTTCTCCAACGGCTTTCCCCCTTCGCTGTCGGTGAGCAACACCGATTCCCTCGGCGAACAGATCCAGCGCCGCTTCCCCGACACCAAGGTCGTCAAGACCCTCAACACGACCAACTGCGAGATGATGATCGAACCCGGCCAACTCGCCGCCGGCGACCACACCATCTTCGTGTCCGGAAACGACGACGCGGCCAAGCAAACCGCCTCGGCCCTCCTTCAGAGCTTCGGCTGGACCGACATCATCGACCTCGGCGACATCACCACCGCCCGCGGCACCGAGATGCTCCTCCCCCTGTGGGTCCGCCTGATGAGCAAGCTGGAAACCACCAAGTTCCAGTTCAAGATCGTGCGCTGACGACCCCACGCGAGCAACCCACCCCCGCAACCGACGCCGAGCTGCTCCCGCCGCCGAGCATCGATGGACGAGGAGGAACGCGGACGCTCCCGGTCGAGACCGTGCCCGGACAGCCTCACCGCACAGCCCCCTCCGTGGATTCACCGAGGTGCCCGCAAGCGCCGGCGCCCCCGGTCGAGACCGTGCACGGACGCCTCACCGCGCAGCGCCCTCCGTGGACGCACCGGGGCGCCCCGCGAGCGCGAGCGATCCCGGTCGAGACCGTGCACGGACGGCCTCACCGCGCAGGTGTCCGTCCGGGTGAACGCACCCTGGAAAAGCAATTTTCTGGTTCCCGACTACGAGAAACTCGGCCTTCGTGGGACGAAGGAAGACGGCGA
>CAZYSW010000284.1:0-7766 GCA_964650105.1 uncultured Nannocystaceae bacterium | reverse complement strand
CCCGTCGAGCCCAAGGGATACATCGACGCCGGCCTCGGCATGCGCGGGTACGGCAAGCTCCACGGCTGGTGGGGCGGGAGCAAGAAGGGGTTCGGGATGCTGATCGAGGGCGCCCGGGTCCAGTCCAACGGCTTCAAGAAGTTGGACGGGGGAGGGAACACCGGCTTCGACCGAAACGACCTCATGCTCAAGGGACGGTACGCGTCCGATCCGAACCGCCGCTGGTACCACCAGGTGGACCTCAAGGGCGGCTTCGGGACGGAGCGCTCCAACGAGACGTACCTCGGTCTCACCGACGCCGACTTCGCCGACACGCCCTACCGGCGGTACGCCGCCAGCCAAAAGGGACGGATGAAGTGGTGGCGCACGCAGGCCGAGGCCGGCTACTTCGTGGCGCGGGGGACGATCTTCGATCTCCAGCTTCGCGGTTATCGGCACGACTTTCATCGCGCCTGGCGGAAGTTCAACAACTTCCGTGGGGTCGACATCCACCAGGTGCTCGCGGCTCCCGACGTGGGCCAGACGGCCGTCTACCACGCCATCCTCTCCGGTCGGGAGAACTCGATCACCCCCGACCAGACCCTCATGATCGGCACCAACGACCGTCGCTTCGGGGTCACCGGCGGCACCGTGGTCGCCCACGTCCGTCCGACGTGGCGGTGGCTCGAGCAGGACATCGAGGTCGGTGCCCGCGTCCATCACGATTGGATCGAGCGCAACCACACCGAGGACGGCTACCTCATGTTCAACGGCACGCTGGTGCCGGAGGGGACCGACACCGTCACCACCGCCCGCAACGTGGGCTCGGCGCTGGCGGGCGCGTTCCACCTGGTCGACACCCTTCGCATCGCGTGGTTCAGCGTCATGCCCGGCGCCCGCGTCGAGGTGATCCGGACCGAATTCGAAGACCGCCTCGACGGCACCGAGTCGTCGGCGGTCGACACCGTGTTCCTCCCCGGGATCGGCGCCCACGCCCAGGCCACTCCCTGGCTGGGCATTTTGGCGGGCGTTCACTCGGGCTTCAGCCCGGTCTCACCAGGCCAGCCCGAAGAGGTCGAGCCCGAAAAGAGCATCAACTACGAAGCGGGGGCGCGGGTCGATCACCGGGGACGACGCACGCACACCCGCGCCGAGGCCATCGGCTTCTTCAACGACTACTCGAACCTCACCAGTGTGTGCACGTTCTCGTCGGGATGCGACGACACCATGCTCGACCGGCAGTTCAATGCCGGGCGCGTGTTCGTGTACGGCGTGGAGTCTCTGGTCTCCGAGCGGGTCGAGATCGTCAAAGGACACTGGGTCGAGGGCTCGGCCGCCTACACGTACACCGGGTCGAGCTTTCGCACCGGCTTCTCCTCCGAAAGCCCGCTTTTGGGCGACGTCTCGCGCGGTGACCAGCTCCCTTACGTGCCTGTCCACCTGGCCTCGTTCAACCTGGGCGTGGGTGGACGCATCTGGGGCATCTGGGGTTCGGGCGTCGTCGTCGGGGACATGCGCGACGTCGCGGGGCAGGGAACCATCCCCGACGAGGAGCGCATTCCTCGCCACTTCGTCATCGACCTGGCGGGGCAGGTCGCGCCGACGCAGCGTTCGCTTTTGTACCTCACCATCCAAAACCTCACGAACAACGCGTACATGGTGTCCCGGCGCCCCTACGGGGTCCGCCCGGGGATGCCCTTTCAGCTCATGGTCGGCTTCAAGTACCACTTCTTCTGATCCATGACCCCCCTGTCTCACCCCTCCGCCGTCGTCGTGAACGCCCAGAGCATGCCGCTGGGCGAGCTCCTCGGGCACGGCGGATGGGCCATGTATCCGATCTACGCCTGCTCGGTTCTGGCGCTGGCGATCTTCGTGCAAAAGCTCCTCGAGCTGCGCGCCCTGAACCTGCGCAAGACGGACTGGCTCGATGCCGTCCTCACCCACGTTCGCGCCGGTGACTCGGCGTCGGCCGAGGAGGCCTGCCGGCTCCCGCCGCACCCCGCGGCACGGGTCGTGGCGGCCGTGGCTCGAGCCCTGCGAGAGAACCCCGACCAGGTCGAGGGCGAGGCCAAGCGCGTCGCCAGCCTCGAGCTGCAGAAGGTCGAGCGCAACCTCGGCATGCTCTCGTTTCTGGCCCAGGTGTCCCCGCTTCTGGGCCTGCTCGGTACGGTCCTCGGCATGGTCGACCTCTTCATGGGCCTGCAAGGTGCCGACCAGGGCAATCTCGCCGTGTCCGATCTCGCCTCGGGCATCTGGAAGGCCCTGCTCACCACGGCGGCCGGGCTGACGGTGGCCGTGCCCGCCCTCGCCGCGCACCAGTACCTCACCAGCAAGTCGGACTACCTGCGGTTGCAGATCGGCGACATCGTGCAGCGCGTGCTCTTCGAGGCGGGCCGGGAGATCGGAGCCGAGCGATGATCGAGTTCGAAACGCGACGCCGCGAGCCCCCGGCCATCAACATCTCGGCGTTCATGGACATCGCGTTCATCCTCGTCATCTTCATCGTGCTGGGCGCGACCTTTCAGCGCGTCCGCGGCGTCGAGGTCGATCTCCCCTCGGTCCACGCCGAGGCCACGCCCGACGACGAGGCGCTGGTGATCACCGTTCCCGAACACGGCCCGCTGCGCTTCGGCGATCGCGAGGTGCAGCCCGCGGACGTCCCCGCCGCGCTCGCTTCGGCCCGCAGCAACCACACCTCGGTGCTGCTGCTCGCCGATCGGCAGGCCGACGTCCAGCGTGCCGTCGAGATCCTCGCCGAGGCCCAGCGCGCCGGCTTCCCCTCGGTCTCCATCGCGACACGACAACCCGGAGGTGAACCGCCGTGACGCTGCCGCGATGGTGGGTGCCCGTCGTCGTGACCGGGGTCGCGCACGCGACTTTCCTGGCGGTGCCGCTGCACTTCTCGGAGCGCTCGCACCACGACGACGAGACGGTCGTGCTGCACTTCCGCGCTCCACCACCGCCCGCCGAGCCGCCGCCTCCCGAGCCCCCGCCTCCCGAAGAGCTCCCCCTCGAGCCCCCGCCGCCGCCCCCCGAGGAGCCTCCCCCCAAGTCGCGCGAGCGCGCGAAGACACCCGAGCCGCCGTCCGAGCCCGAGCCGCCGCCGCCCGAGCCCGAGCACGCGCCCGAACCCGAGCCCGAGCCGCCACCGGTCGCCCCGACCGCGCCGCCCGAGCCCACCCCACCCACGCTGCCCGAGCGTCGGCCGTCGCCTGCGCCCGAGCGCGAGCCCGAGCCGTCCCCGATTCGCCGCCCGACCAAGGCCGACTTCCGCGCGTACGCCCAGAACATGCGGGCCTCCTTCTTGCGCCACCGAAGGTACCCACCCGCGGCGTTGCGGATGGGCCTGGAGGGTGTCGCCAAGGTCAAGCTCACCGTCGATCGCCGCGGCCGACTCGTCGGCGAGCCCTCGCTCGTGGCCTCGACCGGTCACGCCGTCCTCGACGAAGAAGCCCTCCGGGTCGTGCGCGTGGCCGCCCCGTTCGCGCCCCTGCCCGAGAACACCGAAAAAGACGAGATGGTCTTCGTGATCCCGATCGACTTCCGCATCCAGGGAAGCTGATCGCGCACGGACGCGCCGCGGCGAGCCTCCTCGGCGAGCACCGGCGCACCCTCGCTCACCTCCACCCGTCGGGCGGCGCCCCACCCCCCCAGACGTCGGGGTCGCCGCGCCGTGCCCGCACGGCAGCGCCCCGGATCGTCTCCGATCGGGGCGCAATCCGCCCTCCAGCCCGGACGCCCCACGACGGCCTCGTCTCGTGCCGCCACTCACCTTGCGCCCGAGCGCTCGACCCTCGGTCGCACGATCCGCGATAATCTCGCCTGCATGACTCGACGCTCACTTTCATTGGCCTTCATCGCGGGCGCCTTCGCGGCCAACGCTTGCGGCGACGATGCTGCCGACATGGGAAGCGACACCGAAGCCATGGTGTGCGTGCCCGGCAAGACCGAGCCCTGTGCATGTCCGGGCGGGGCCGAGGGCGCGCAGGCGTGCAACGCAGACGGCAGTGGGTACGAGGCGTGCGAGTGCCCGATGACCTCGGCGGGGAACACCGACGCCGATCCCACCCAGGGGGAAACGGGAACCGACGACGGCGAGACCACGGCAGGGGAAACCACGGGAACCGTCGACGACTCGACCGGCACGTCGACCGACACCGGTGGCGGACAGGAGATCTGGCTGCAGAACGACGGGTTCGTCGACAATTCCAACGTCGGGTTCCAGCAGGGCTTCGTCGCCAACGAGTGCTGGGCCTCGGTGTACGTCCCCGAAGCGGAGCACTATCCGTTCGAGGTCACCGGCGTCCAGATGCTCGTCGGAGGCAACACCAACCAGGCCACCTTCTCGGTGGGCCTGTACGACGTCGACGCCGACAACCAGCCGACGACCGCGCTCGACGAGGTCGATGTCCAGATCACCGGGGCCGACAACGCCCTGACCGAGGTCGATTTCGGCGGGGTCAGGCTGAGCTCGCCCGTGTTCGACAGCGGCAACTTCGCGGTCGTCGTCTGCCTCGTGGGCCACAGCGGCCTGCCCGCAATCGCCCGCGACGACGACGGCACCATCACCGCGGACCGCAACTGGATCCGCGCAGAGGGCCGGGGCTGGACCCAATCCCAACTCTTCGACCTCACCGGCGACTGGATCATGCGCGCCCGCATCCGCCCCGTGTGACCCCCCTCGGCCCCGATCCGCGCTGGCGAGACCTCCGGGGCGAACGCGGCTACGCAGGGCGCGTGCGGCCGAGGAGGTGCGGGATGCGGTCGGGGTGGCCGAAGGTTCGGACGAACTGTTCCATCGCTGCCGTGGCCACCTCGTCGGGGCTCTCGGTCATGCCGCGATCGAGCCACAGCACCAGCCGCACCTGGCTCATCGCGGTGGCCGTGCGTGCGCACAGCTCCGGGTCGTCGTGCACGAGCAGGCCGGCGTCCATCGCCTCTCGGAATGCGCTCACCATCATCTCGAGGCCCGCTCCCCAGGCGCGGGTCTGCTCGGGTGTGGCAAGCTCGTCGATCGTGCCCCACGGCACGCGCTCGCGAAGCTGCAGGCGCAAGAACGTCGGGTGCTCCATGTGGAAGCGCAGATACCCCTCGATGCCGCAGCGCAGCCGATCGAACGGATCGGAGGCGTCCACGACGAGCCCGGCGACCGTTCGCATCAGCGACTGCAGTCGATCGGCCTGGACCGCACGATAGATGTCCCACTTCCTCGGGAACACGCCGTACAGCGTCGCCAGGGACACCCCGGCCGTCTTGGCGATCGACTGGACCTTGGCCGCCTCGTACCCCGCCTCGGCGAACGCGCGTTCGGCCGCGTCCACGATCACCTCCCGGTAGAGCTGCCGTTTGGCCCGCTGCAGCCGCCTCCTGGGCTCCGTCGGGGCTGTGGCCTCCGTCCTTGACATCGTGGGGCGGGCAGAATAGTAGCTCAGCAAAACAGAACCATCATTCTGATTTTCTGTTTCGAGGAGGCTCGCGATGTCTCAGCTCTCGGGTCACGCCCCCGGTCCACCCCCCAGCTTCGAGGAAGCGCGCACGCGTCGGCAGAAGGTCCGCGCCGCCGGGATGGATCCGAACTACTGGTACGCGGTCGAGGAATCGTCGTGCCTCAAGAAGGGCCAGGTCATCGAGACCAAGTTCTGGGAGAAGTCCATCGCCGTCTTCCGGGGCCAGGACGGCCGCGTGCGCGCCGTCGAGAACCGCTGCGCGCACCGCCACCTCAAGCTCACCGAGGGCGAGGTCGTCGACTGCCGCCTGGTCTGCCCCTACCACGGCTGGTCGTACGACGGCGACGGCAAGGCCAAGATCCCCCACGACCTGTTCGGCCACAAAGAGCCCGATCTGCGCATCCAGTCGATCCCCGTGCGCGAGCGCTACGGCCTGATCTTCATCTTCCCCGGCGATCCCGAGCGCGCCGAGACCCGCGACGTTCCCCTCATCCCCGAGCTCGAGGGCGACGAGCCCTGGCCGCACGCCATCGTCAAGTTCGACTGCCGCGGGCACCACTCGATGCTGCTCGACAACGTCAGCGACTTCACCCACGGGTTCCTCCACCGCAAGTTCCAGCCCTTCGAGGGGACCGAGCTCTTGCGCTGCGAGACGATCGGCGACCGCGTGGAGCTCGAGTACAAATCGAAGATCGCCGCCGGCCGCCTGCAGGACATGTTCATCGATCGCCGCGAGGCGGGCTGCGATCACATGCTGGCCTGCTACGACTATCCCTACCACTGGTCCAACACCGAGGACCGCATCAAGCACTTTTTGTTCACGCTTCCCATCGATCGCAAGAACAACCGCCACATCTTCATCTTCTACGTCAGCCCCCGCATCGTCCGCCTGCCCCTCGTCGGCGCGCGCCTTCCTCGCTGGCTGGTCGATTGGATGATGAAGATCACCCGCTACACCACGCTCCAGCCGCTGCTCGGTCAGGACGTGTGGGTCATCGGTCACGAGCAGGACGGCTGGGAGCGCCACTGGGACCGACCCGCCCCCGAGCTGAGCCCCGTCGTCAAGGCCTTCCAGGATCTCACCATCCGCAAATGGGAGGAGTACCTGCAGAGCAGGTCCACCTCCACCCGACGAGGCAGCCTCGATGTGCTGCCCGCGCAGGAGCAAAGCGCATGAATGCCCGCACCAGTGCCGCCGTCGACCTCGGTGCGGCGCGCAACACCATCGAATGCTTCGACCCTGCCACCCGCGAGCCGCTGGGAACCGTTCCCGTCGACGACGCGCAGGCCGTCGCCGCCGCCGTCGCGCGGGCTCGGCAGGCGCAGCGAGGATGGGCGGAGAGCGACTTCGATCTGCGTCGCCGCGTCCTGCGTCGGGTCGCCGACCACCTCACCGATCACGTCGACGCGCTGTGTGACGTCATCGTGCGCGACTCGGGCAAGACCCGAGAAAACGCGCTCATGGGCGAGCTGTGGCCGGTGCTGGAGAAGCTGCGCTGGACCATCAACAACGGCGAGCGTCACCTTCGACCCGAAGGCGTTTCGTCGGGGCTGCTGGTGCACAAGCGCGCTCGCCTGGAGTTCCATCCCCTCGGGGTCATCGGGGCCATCATCCCCTGGAACTACCCCTTGCAGAACATCATGAACCCCGCCATCCCGGCCCTGATGGCCGGCAACGCGGTGGTGATCAAGCCCTCGGAGTGGGTCGCGTGGTCGGCCACGCGGGTGGTCGAAATCTTCCACGAGGCGCTGAAGGCCGAGGGGCAGTCCCCGGATCTGGTGCAGATCGTCCAGGGCTACGGCGAGACCGGGCGCGCGCTCATCGACAGCGGCATCGATTCGCTGGTGTTCATCGGCTCGGTCCGCAACGGCCAGCGTGTGCTCGAGGCCGCCGCCCGCACCATCACGCCCGTGGTGCTCGAGCTCGGGGGCAAAGATCCCTTCATCGTGTGCGACGACGCCGATCTCGAGCAAGCCGCCCACGCCGCCATGGCCGGCTGTTTCATCAGCGCGGGGCAGAACTGCGTGGCCTCCGAGCGCCTGCTCGTCTTCGACGCGGTCTACGACGCGTTCGAGCGTCGCGTAGCGGAGCTGGTCGGCAGCCTGCGCCAGGGCAACCCGCACGGCGGCGAGGTGGTCGACGTCGGAGCCATGGTCACCCCCCTGCAGCTCGAAATCGTCGAGCGCCTGGTGGCGCGCGCCGTCGAGCAGGGGGCCCGGGTCGTCGTGGGGGGGCGCCGCGTGCTTTCGGACCGCGGCGACTTCTATGCGCCCACGGTGCTGGCCGACGTCACCCCCGACATGGACATCATGACCGAGGAGACCTTCGGTCCGGTCATG
>CAZYSW010000283.1:371-7793 GCA_964650105.1 uncultured Nannocystaceae bacterium | reverse complement strand
TGCTGTCGATCGCGATCTCGGACGCGCTGGCGATCATCCTCCGCCCCGACCACCAGGACTACCAGGGCACCAGCGTGACCGTGGAGGTCGCGCGACGGCTCGAGGTGCCCAAGCTGTTCATGGTGGTCAACAAGGCCCCCACGACTTTCGATCCCGCGGAGGTCACCAGGACGGTCGCCGCGACCTACGACTGCGAAGTCGCGGCCGTGATTCCGCACAGCGACGAGCTCATGACCCTGGCCAGCGGGGGCATCTTCCTGAGGCGCTTCCCCGCGCATCCGCTGTCGGTCCTGTACCGACAGCGCGGCAGCCGTCTGATCGAGCCGTGATGCGGCTCGAGCGGCGTGGGAGGTCGGCGCGCGTCAGGTCTCGGTGTCGTCGTCGCGGGAGTCGCGGGGGATCTTGGCCGTCACACCGGCCTCGAACGGACGCCCGTCGATGAACCATTCCCCGGTCTTGCTGGTGTCCCGCTTGCGCGTGGCGGGCTCGGGCGGAGGCTCGGGGCGAGCGGCGTCGGCGAGCTTGACCAGGTACCAGCGCCCGCTGGCGATGTCGCGCAAGTCCTCGGCGAACTCGGCGGCCGAGCCGTAGCGCTGGTCGGGATCCTTGGCCAGCACCCGGGCGAACACACCGTCGGCCACCCGGGGCAGGTCGGGGACGAAGGAGCGAATCGACGGCGGCTCTTCCATGATGTGAGCCATCGCCACGGCCATCGCTGTGCCCGCCATGAATGGGGGGCGACCGGCGAGCGCATGGAAGGCGACCACGCCCAGCGAGTACACGTCGCTGCGGCCGTCGAGCTCGGTAGCCTTGGCCTGCTCCGGGCTGAGGTACTGCGGTGTGCCGAGGAGCATCGTCCCGGTCTCGTCGAGGGGCGCCGACGCGCTCTTGGCGATCCCGAAGTCCGACAGGTACGCCAGGCCGTCGCGATCGAACAGGATGTTCGCGGGCTTGATGTCGCGATGGATGATGCCCAGGCGGTGAGCGGCTTCCAGGGCATCGGCGACGCGGGTCACCACGGCAGAGAGGTCCCGCAGCGGCATCTTGCGCTCGCGGATGCGCTCGCGCAGAGTCCCACCGGCCACGTAGCGCATCACGTAGTACTTGGACCCCTCGTGCTCGCCGAAGTCGTAGATCGGCACGATGGACGGATGCTCGAGCGCGGCGATGGCTTCGGCCTCGCGTGCGAAGCGACGCACCGCCGCGGGATCGTCACCGAACAACCGCTTGAGCAGCTTGACCGCGACCTGGCGGCGCACGGCCGGGTCGTTGGCCAGGTAGACGATCCCCATCCCGCCCTCGGCGATCGGGCGCTCCACCGTGTAGCGCCCGATGGTCCGCGGGATGCTCGGTGCGAACTCGTTGCTCACCGTGACCCGGATGTTAGTGGGACGTCGGTGCGACGTCACCCCGCGGGCCACGATTCCCCTCGTCTCGCCTCGGTTCGTCGTCGCCTCCGACGATCGCGAGCCCCCCAGCCCGTGCCAGCGCCGCAAGCGCAGCCGTCGAGAGGCCCTCGCAGGGCCCCCCGCGCAAGCGGTGAGCGAGACGGTGGGCGAATGCGCGCGCGAGTGCGAAGCCCCGCGAGAGCACCGAGATCCGCACACCCGAGCACGACGCACCGGAGCCGTCTCGCCGCGCTCCGTGAGGTCGTCGGGGGCGCGATGGCGTTATGCTGCGCGCTGATGGACCGCCTCGTCCTTTCCTGCTCGCTTCTGCTCGTCACCGCGTGCCCCTCCGACGACACGGGGTACGAGTCGGACGACGAGGGCAGCGAGGGCTCGATGAGCGTCACCGCGACGGGGGGCACCAGCGCGACCGCGAGCGCCACCGCGACCGAGGGCACGACGGCGGCCACCGACGAGACGGCGACCACCGGCACGGCCACGACGGACGCGTCGGCCAGCGCCACCGAACCGGGCACAAGCTCGGCCGACGCCACGGCGGGGACCGAAGGCACCTCGACCGGATCGACCGACTCGACCGACGGGACCTCGACCGGCTCGACCGAAGGCACCTCGACGACCGAGGGGTGAGCGGCGCGAGCACCCGGTCGGGTGGCGGGCCGCGGAAAGGGGCGCGCACGTCCGCGTGGAACCGCGTCGCGAACCTCTCACGCGGGGTGCGATCGCGACGGCGTCGTGGCGCGATTCATCAGCACGGCCCCCGGCAACGCCATGCAGGTCGCGCCCACGAGTTGGAGCGCGTACATGATGGCGGTGAAGCTCGAGCCCGACCCCGAAAGCGCGGCCTCCGGCAGATACAGCCCGAGCGCGAGGCTGGTGCCGAGCTGAAAGGTACCGGCCTGTGCCGGTCCGCCCGGAAGCTGGATGCTCAGGCCGACGATCGCGACGACCGCCGCGGCCTCGGCCGCGCCGACGTGGATTCCACACGCCGCCATCACCAACCAAAACTGCAGCGTGGTCAGCGACCAGTACAGCATCGACCACACCAAGAACGGGAACGCTCGCGGCAGCGCCAGGATCCCGGCCGCCCCGCTGGAGATCCGACGGGTGAGTTCCTCGAGGCGGCTCGACACCTTGGCGCCCAGCGGTGCGGCCATCCGACGCACCAGCGCCTGTGCGCCGCCGGGGCTACGCGCCGCGAGCAGGAGCACGCCCAGGCCCAGCGCGAACACGACGAGCATGCTTCGTCCGATCGCACGGACGTCCCCGATGCGATCGGCGTCCACCCCCGTCGCGCTGCCCAGGGCCAGGCCGCCGAAGAGCATGCCGCAGATGAGGATCCCGTCGACGAGGCGCTCCACCGCGACGGCGCTCACCGACTCGGGCATGCCCACGCCGGGCTCGCGCCCTCGCTCCAGGAGGATCGGCCGTGACAGCTCGCCGAGCTTGAACGGCAGGACCAAAAGGAAGAAGAACGAGACGAATCCACTCCCGTACAGGACGCGACGATCGAAGCGGCGCCGCCGACCCGAGGTGGCGGCCTCGACCACCGGGTCCAGCGCAAACCGCAGTCGCATGGCTCGAACGACCGCGTACGGCACCTGCAGCACGATCGCGGCGGCGAGCAGCGGCAACGACTGGAGGACCAGCCGCGTGGGCCAAAGCTCGATCCGACGCGATGCGAGCCACAAGAAGAAGGCCCCGCCGGCGAACGAGCCGACCCATGCCGCGATCCGGCGTCGGCGCACCGCGTGGGCGTCGGATGGGCGGCTCACGTCCCCGGCAGGGTATCGGAGAAGTCGCGTGGGGTGAGAACGCGGCCCGCGGCGGCGCTGGGCAGGCGCGAGACCGAGAAAATCTCGGCGATCTTCGAGCGTCGAGCATCACCGCCGGTGTGGGCGAGGACGCGGTCATCGTTTCGCGGGACGGTTCCGTTCCCGGGAACGCGGCAAAGCCCCGCCGCCCCCGGGCGATCACGTCCACCGTCGTCGGCGCACGCAAAGATGACGCGCCCCGATTTCGGGCCCGCCGAGTAGGCCGGTTTCGGAGGATGCAAGCCGTGTACGGGCACAAACGAATCGGCGTGGGACACGGCACGATGGGAGCGGCCATCGCTGCGGTGGTCGGGCTGTCTTGGGTCGTCGTCGCCGGCGGGTGCGCAAATCGGAACCCGCTCGAGCCAGCGCCCGGCGCGACATCGTACCGAGGGCTCGACGACGCGGCACAGACGAGGACACCGTCGGTCTCACTGGTCGCCCAGGCCGACGCGTGGCCCAGCGACGATCGCATCCTCGACGATGTCACCCCGTTGTGGGTCGAGGTCGTCAATCACCACGATCGACCGATCACGGTGCGGTACGAGCAGTTCAAGCTCTACCCTCCCGACGGGGTCCCCTACGTCGCGCGCGCACCCGAGGAGACGCGCGGCGAAGCCGAGGTCCCGATCGCCGGTTTCGCGTACGGAGGATACCCGCGCGGATATCCGTACTACGACTACGCGTGGGATCCGTGGTGGGGCGACTACTACGGCTGGGGCTACTACGGCTGGAGCCCGTACTACTACACCCGCTACGTACGCGTGCCGCTGCCGACGCCCGCCATGATCCAGAGCGCCTTGCAGGAGGGTGTCCTCGCGCCGGGTGAGCGCGCCGCCGGGTTCGTCTACTTCGATCGTGTCGACTCCGATCTGGGCATGGTCGAGCTGACCTTCACGGTGATCGATGCCGAGACGGGCAAGGTCGTCGACGCCGCGAGCATTCCGTTCGAAGTCGAGGACATCTTCTGAGCGTCGGGCCTCGTGAGGTGCGCGCGTAGCGCAGGTTCGGAGATCGATCTGCCAACGCATCCTTTTCCGCCCCCGCCCTGCTCGAGGCACGGCGCTCGTGCCAGGCGTGGTAGGCAACGCACGTGAGCGCGCTTCTTCCCTGCGTCGAGATCGAAGCCGAGACGACACCGGCGTCGGCCGCCGTGATCTGGATGCACGGGCTCGGTGCGGACGGGCACGACTTCGAGCCGATCGTGCCGCTGCTTCGCATGCCGTGGGCACGCTTCGTGTTTCCCCACGCCCCCTCGATGCCGATCACCATCAACGCCGGGTTCGTGATGCCGGCGTGGTACGACATCCTCTCGCTGGAGCACGTCGGAGGCCGGGAGAACGAGGGGCACGTTCGGGCGTCCGCCGAGCGCATCGTCGCCCTCGTCGAGCGCGAGCGGACCCGGGGGATCGCCCCCGAACGCATCGTCCTCGCCGGTTTCAGCCAGGGCGCCGCGATGGCGCTTCACGTCGGCGTGCGCTACCCCGAGCGCCTCGGGGGGATCGTGGTGCTCAGTGGTTACCACCTGCTCCCCGAGACCTTCGAGAGCGAGCGATCCGAAGCGCAGCGGAGCACGCCGATGCTCTTTTGCCACGGCCTGTACGATCCCCTTGTTCCGATCGTGCTCGGCGAGAAGGCCCACGCCACGGTGCAGCGCTGGTCGACGGCGTCGGTCGACTGGCACAGCTTCCCCATCGAACACCAGGTCTCAATCGAGGAGATCGAGACCGTCGGTGCCTGGCTGCGTGCCCATCTGCCCGAGTCCGACCCGGGCGAAGCTTGACGAGTCGACGCGAGCATGCAGCGCCAGCGCATCTGTTGCGCAGTCCGGTGGCTCGCACCAGGACGCCGTGTCGCCACCGGCGTGGGCCGCCCTTGACACGCCTTGCGGCGCACTTACGGTGGGGCGCGGACGGACGAAACGACGAGGCCGAATCTCGAGGAGGACCTTTGCACCCGTCCGTCCCCCTCGCTTTCCACCGACGCGTGGCAACCGGGGGGAACGCGAGGTTCGATGCACGCCCGCGTCTTCGGTCGTCGGAGACGGGCGAACGAGCTGGAGAGGAGACGCACGATGATCATGCGATGGAGCACTTACGACCCGTGGCGGGAGCTGCGAGGTCTGCAGCGGCAAATGGACGAGCTGTTCCGCGGGTTGGCGGGCGATCCGCTCCGACCGCGACGACCCCGGTCCGACGAACCGTCGTTCGACGTTTGGGATCGTGGCGAGACGTTCGTGCTCGCCGGAGAGCTCCCCGGCGTGACGAGCGAGGACCTGAACATCGAGGTGACCCACGACACGCTGACCGTTCGAGGCAAGCGAAAGGCCGACGCCCCGGCCGGCTACTCGACGCATCGGCAGGAGCGGGCCACGGCCGAGTTCGGCAGGACCTTCACGTTCCCGGCCAAGATCGACGTCGACAAGGTCTCCGCGACGTTGCGCGACGGCGTGCTGACGATCGAGCTGGCCAAGCAGGCCGAGGAACGCCCCCGCCAGATCACCGTGAACGCGGCAGCCTGAAAGGAGGAGCACGATGTCGAAACGAGCGATCACCGTCCAGGACCCGGAAACGACTTCGGTAAAGACCCGCCAGCATCAGCACGATCGCCCCGTGGTCGCCCCGCTGGTGGACATCCTCGAGAACGAGCACGAGTACCTGCTCCGCGCCGACGTCCCCGGCGTCGCCCGGCAAGACGTGGACGTGCACTACGACCGCGGGATGTTGACGTTGGAGGCCGAACAAAAGGACGGCCAAGAGGGCGAGCTGTTGCTCGACGAGTGGACGCCGGTGCTGTTCCGACGGGTGTTTCGGCTTCCTGAGAAGATCGACGCGGACCAGATCGCCGCCAAGCTGCACGACGGGGTGCTCGAGCTGAGGATCCCCAAGTCCCCCGAAGCTCGACCCCGGCGGATCGAGATCGACGCGGCATGATGCGGAAGGCTCGATCCGGGAGTCCCCCACCCTCCCCACGCCCGGATCGAGCCCGCCTCCGGGCGCGGTGCCTCGTCGCACCGCGCCCGTTCTTTGTTCGGCGGCACCCGCGGCGACGGGCTCAGATCTCGGCCTTGAGCGCCTCGAGCTTGGGCGTCTTCTCCCAGGTGAAGCCGTCTTCCTCTCGACCGAAGTGGCCGTAGGCGGCGGTCTGGGAGTAGATGGGACGCAAAAGGTCGAGCTCCTCGATGATCCGACCGGGTCGGGCGTCGAAATGCCGGACCACGATCTCCGCCAGACGCTCCTCGGGCAGGCTCGACGTACCGAAGGTCTGCACCAACACGCTCACCGGCTCGGCGACGCCGATCGCGTACGCGAGCTGGACCTCGCATCGATTCGCCAACCCCGCCGCCACCAGGTGCTTGGCGATGTACCGCGCGTAGTAGGCGGCGCTGCGATCGACTTTGGACGGGTCCTTGCCCGAGAACGCGCCGCCGCCGTGGCGGCCCATGCCGCCGTAGGTGTCGACGATGATCTTGCGGCCGGTGAGGCCCGCGTCGCCCATCGGACCGCCGATCACGAAGCGGCCGGTCGGATTCACGTGGAAGACGGTGCGGTCGTCGATCCAGCCCGAGGGCAGGCCGGCGCGGATCACGTCGTTCACGATCGTCTGGCGCAGCTTGTCGTAGCCGACGTCGGGATCGTGCTGCGTCGAGAGCACGACCGCGTCGATGCGCCCGGGTCGGCCGTCGGCGCCGTACTCGACCGTCACCTGCGACTTCGCGTCCGGCCGCAGCCACTCGATGGTGCCCGCCTCGAAGTGCTGGCGGTGCAGCTCCATCAGGCGGTGCGCGAGGCGGATCGGAGCCGGCATCAGCTCCTCCGTCTCGTCGCAGGCGTAGCCGAACATCATGCCCTGGTCGCCGGCGCCCTGCAGCTTCTCCTGACCCTCGTTCGTGTCGACGCCGCGGGCGATGTCCGGCGACTGCTGGCCGAGCGCGACCAGGACGCCGCAGGTCTCGGCGTCGAAGCCCATTGCGGAGTCGGTGTAGCCGATGTCGCGGATGACCCCGCGCGCGATCTTCTCGTAGTCGATGCGCGCGGTGGTGGTGACCTCGCCGGCCAGCATCACGAAGCCGGTCTTCGTGAGCGTCTCGCACGCCACCCGCGAGCGCGGGTCCTGCTCGAGCAGCGCGTCGAGCACGGCGTCGGAGATCTGGTCGCACATCTTGTCGGGGTGACCCATCGAGACCGATTCCGACGTGAAGA
>CAZYSW010000283.1:0-361 GCA_964650105.1 uncultured Nannocystaceae bacterium | reverse complement strand
TGCCTCCGAGGTGCCGGCGCGGCAGTCTACGGCACCCCGCCGCGGCGCTCAAACCCCGGCGATGTGCTCGAACGCCTCGGGGAAGCGGCGGCGCATCTCCTTGCGCAGGAGGTCCGTCACCTCCGCGGCCGTGCGCAGGGAAAGCGCCTCCGCGGCCAGCGCCCGCGCCTCCGGCCACGAGCTCGCCCGCAGGATGCGCTTGATCGGGGGGATCGACGCGGCGTTCATCGACAGCTCGTCCACGCCGAGCCCGACCAGGACCAGGGTGAAGAGCGGATCGGCCGCCATCTCCCCGCACACGCCGATCGGGCCGCCCGCCGCCGCCGCGCCCGCCGCCGCCGCCCGGATCGCCCGCAGGACC
>CAZYSW010000282.1:0-7814 GCA_964650105.1 uncultured Nannocystaceae bacterium | reverse complement strand
GTCCGGAGCGTCCGGCCGTTGAGGCTCAGGAGGATGTCTCCGGGCCGCAGGTCCAGATCGGCCGCCAGGGTGCCGGGCGTGACCTCGACGACCTCGATGCCCGAGTCGGTGGCGCGGGCCTTGATGCCCAGGCGTCCCCGCTTCGTCGGTGGGCTGGAGGCGGGCGACTGCCGGCGCCGACGCGGATCCTCGATCTGGGTGACCGCGTCGCCGACGGGTCGCTCGCCGAGCACGGCGGTGAGCTCGAGCCGCTTGCCGCCACGCTCGACCTGCATGAGCGCGGCGTGCCCCGGCGGGAGCTCGGCGATGCGCCGACGCAGCTCGTCGAAGTCGTGGATCGGCTGGCCGTCGAGCTTGGTCACCACGTCGCCCTTGCGGAGCCCGGCCTCGGCCGCGGGCGTGCCCGGGTACACCTTGCCGATCACGGCGCCCCGCGTCTCCTCGCGTCCGGGGGCGTTGGAGGCCCCCAGCCAGCCGCGGACCACCCGACCTTCGTCGCGCAGGGCGGGGATGATCGTCTTGGCTTGATCGATGGGGATCGCGAAGCCGGCACCGTGACCGGCTCCGACCGCGGTCGTGATCCCGACGACCTCGCCCTGGAGGTTGAACAGCGGGCCGCCGCTGCTCCCGGGGGCGATGTCGGCATCGGTCTGCAAGAAGTCGAGGTAGCTGTCGCCGTACAGGCCGAGGCTGCCGCGGCCGCGCGCGCTCACGATGCCGACGCTGGCCGAGTGCTCCAGCCCCATCGGGCTGCCGATGGCGACCACCCAGTCGCCCACTTCGAGGTCGTCGCTGGTGCCGAGGGTGACCACCGGCAGGCCGCTGGCGCCCTCGAGGCGCAGGACCGCGACGTCGGTCGCGGGGTCGGAGCCCAGCAAGCGCGCGTCGAATCGCTTGCCGTCGGGCATGTGGACTTCGAGGCGCTTGGCACCATCGACCACGTGGTGGTTGGTGACCACCACCCCGTCCGCGCTGAGGATGAACCCGCTGCCGGTGCCGCGGACCGTGCGCGACGAGCCGCCGAAGGCGGGGAACAACCCCTTGCTCTCGGCCTTCTTGCCGAAGGCGTGAATGCTGACGACGGCCGGCCCGACCTTCTTGATCATGGGGGCCAGGCTCACGCGGGGGTCGTAGTCGGTGATCGGGGCGACGGGTGGGCGCTCGACTTCGGCCACGACCTGGCGGGCCTCGGCTTCCCGGCTACAGCCCGACAAGGTGGGCAGAAACACGGCAGACCCGATCCCGCACATCGCGACGTAGGCCAGGAATGCCGCAGGGGAGCGAATGCGTCGGCAGCGAACCGTGGGCATGGGCGGCGGCTTCAACAGCCCGAACCTAGACGCTATTCCCGGGTCGGATCAAACAGGGTGAGCTGCCGCAAACCGTTGTCCAGCGCTCGAATTTCGGCGTTTGGGGCGCTCGCGGGGGGGCGGCTCGAGCGCATCGGTGCGACGCGGTGAATCCATGGACGGGTCGAGCGCCGGCGGCTCGTCGCGCCCTCGGTCGCGCTCGCGCCGGCGTTCGGCCTGGGACCGAGCCGTGCGCCGAAGCGCCGTCGGAGGCGGGGGGGAAGGACCGACGCGGGGAGCCGAGGCGGCGAGGGGACGGTCAGGGGGTGGTGTCGGCGGGTTGGGGCCGGGACGTCGAAGGGGGCGCGTCGGCGATCGCCGGGTCGGGCTCGTGGAAGCCCGCCTCGTACAGCTCGGCATAGACCCCTCGGCGGGCCATGAGGTCTCGGTGCGAGCCCTGCTCGACGATGCGGCCCTCGGACAACACGAGGATCTTGTCGGCGCGTCGCACCGTGCTGAGGCGATGGGCGATCACCAGCACGCTGCGGCCTTCGAGCAGGCGCTCGATCGCGGCCTGGACCTTCTGCTCGGTGATGCTGTCGACGCTGGCGGTGGCCTCGTCGAGGATCAACATTGTTGGCTCGCGTGCCGCGACCCGGGAAAAGGCCACGAGCTGCGCTTCTCCGACCGAGAGGTTCCCGCCGCGCTCGCCGACCTGGAAGTCGAGGCCGCCGCGCTCGGCGATGGTCTTGTCGGCCTGCACCACCTCGAGCGCGGCCTCGAGCCGCGCTCGGTCGGCCACGAGCTCGGGCTCGCCCAGCGACACGTTGAAGGAGACGTCGTCGCTGAACAAGAACACGTCCTGCTGCACCAGCAAGGCGTGGCGCCGCAGGATGTCGGGCGGGATCTCGGAGAGCTCGACCTCGTCGTCGGCGCGCTGCAGGCGGATCGACCCGCGATAGCCGTCGTACATGCGGGTCAGCACCCGGCCCAGGCTGGTCTTGCCCGAGCCGGTGCGGCCGACCACCGCCACCACCTCGCCCGGCTCGATGTCGAAGCTGATCCCCTTCAGCACGTCGGGGCCCGATGCCTTGTAGGCGAACGAGAGGTCGCGGACCCGGATGCCGCCCTTCCAGGTGCGCAGCGGATCGTCGCGGTCGTCCCGAGGCGCCGCGCGCGTGGCCGCGATGGTGGGCTGGCTGCGGACCTCGGTGGGCTCGTCGAGCAGGCCGTAGATGCGCTCGAGCGAGGCCGCCGCGCGCTGGAGCGTGGCGAGCTTGCCCGAGAACTCCTTGATGGGCACGAACACCCGCTGCAGGTAGTCCACGAACGCGAACAGAAGGCCGAGCGTGATGGCGCCGCTTTCGAGGGTCACGCTGGGGGCGGCGAAGTAGATCATCAGGGCGATGGCCAGCGCGGAGATGCCGTCCATCACCGAGTACAAGAGGGCGTCGAACACGTTGCCCAGCTTGGTGGCACGCAGGTATCGCTGGCCCAGGCGCGCGTACTCGTCGTGGGTCGCCTTTTCCTGCCCGAAGAGCTGCACCACGGTCACGCCGGTCAGGCGCTCGGCCAGAAACCCGTTTTGCGCGGCCTGGGCCTTGCGGATCTCGAGCTGCAGGCGGCGCAAGACGCTGCCCACGTAGCGAATGAGCACGAACAGGAGCGGCGCCACCGCGAGCGTGACCAAAGTCAGGTGGACGTCGAGCACGAACATCGCCACGAGGATGGAGACGATGATCACGACGTCGGTGACGATCATGAACACCCCGAACGAGAGCGTCTCGCTGAGCGCCTCGACGTCGCTGGTGGTCCGGGTGAGCAGGCTTCCCAACGCGTGCTTGTCGAAAAAGCGCGCGGGGAGGCGAAGCACGTGGTCGAACACGTGGCGACGCACGTCGCTGATCGTCTGGTGTCCGCCGCGCTGCAGCGTGTACACCTGCACGGCCTGGCACAGAAACTCGGCGATCACCGCGGCGAGGAACAGCATGCCGGTGATGCGCAGCCCGAGCAGATCGCCCCGGGGGATGTCGTCGTCCACCGCATGCTTGAGCAACAGCGGACGGATCGTGGACATGGCGGCGACCAGCGGGATCATGCCGACCCCCACGAACAGCCACCGACGGTGCGGGCGCGCGAACACCCAGAACCGGCGGAGCAGCGACGCGGTGGTGCGCGCGCCGGGGAGGCTCTGCTCGGCCTCGCTCATGTGCCCCCTCCCTGATGCAGGTGCGTCTGTGCGTATTCGCCTCCCAGGGCGAGCAGCGCCTCGTGGGTGCCCCGCTCGACGACGCGTCCGCCCTCCAGCACCAGGATTTCGTCGGCGTGCTCGAGGACGCTGGTGCGGTGCGAGACGATGACGGTGGTGGGGCGATTGCGGCCCGAGCCGAGGCTCCGGATGGCACCGACGAGCTTCGCTTCGGTGCCCTGGTCGACCGCCGACAGCACGTCGTCGAGCAGGAGGATGGGACGGTGGCGATACAGCGCGCGGGCCAGGGCGGCGCGTTGGCGTTGGCCTCCCGAGAGCATGACACCCCGCTCGCCCACCACGGTCGACAGGCCTTGCGGAAGCTGCCGCACGTCGTCGGTCAAACAGGCGGCCTCCAGCACGTCGTCCAGGCGCGGGTCGGGCTCTTGGGGGTCGCGTCCGCCCGACAGCGTCACGTTGTCGCGCAGGGTGGTCGAAAACAGGAAGGGGGACTGGGGCACGACCGCCATGGCCGTGCGCAGGGCATCGAGCTCGAGGTGCGTGACGTCTTTGCCGTCGACGAACACCGTGCCCTCCGGGGGCGTATGCACGCGCGCGAGCAGGTCGATCAGGGTGGTCTTGCCGGCGCCGGTCTTGCCGAAGATGCCCAGCGTGTGCCCCGGCTCCACGACCGCGCTGATCCCCTGGAGCGCGGGCTCGTCACCGTCGGGATAGGAAAAGGAGAGGTTGCGGATCTCCAGGCGCGGCGGCGACTCGATGCCGGCCTTTTCGAGCGTGGGCGGCAGGTCCGGTGGCGTCTCGAGGATCTCGCGAACGCGCCCCAAGGAGACCCAACCGCGGGACACCGCGGCCAGGACCCACGCCAGCGAGGTCAGGATCGACACCAAGGAGAGGATCAGGGCGGTGAACGTCGCGAGATCGCCGACCCGCATCTGACCCTCGACGACCCGAGTGCCACCGACCCACAACACGATGCCGGTGCCGACCAGCCCCGAAAAACCCAGCGCGGGCATGCCGAAGGCGCGGATGGCCGAGATGCGCAGTTGCAACCGCAAGTAGGTGTCGTTGCGCTCCTCGAAGCGGGTCAAGGCGGCGGGCTCGGCCGCGTGCGCGCGAATGGTGCCGATTCCCGAGTAGGTCTCGAGGACCCGCTCGGACAGGCGCGCCAGGTACTGCATGCTCTCGCGCACCATCCCGAAGAAGCGCTGGACGGTCCAACGCATGTACGTGGCCCCGATGGCCACCGGGGCCAGGCACCACGCCGTCAGGACGGCGTCGGTGGCCCACATCTGTCCGAGGTGCAGGGGGATCGCGACGGCGACGTTGCAGATCTGCAGCCCCGCGAATCCGATGAGGAGGCGGACGGCCTGGGTGTCGTTGCTCGCCACGCTGACGAGCTCGCCGACCTTGTGCTTCATGTAGAACGGGCGCTGCATTCGCAGGAGGTGCCCGAACAGGTCGAGGCCCAGGCGGTACTCGATGTCGCGGCCCGGGTTGAAGAAGAGCACCCGCGAGAGCGTGCGGACCACGACGACCGCCGCGCCGAGCAGCATGAGCTCGACCGCCAGATCTCGGGCGTCGCGCAGCGCCGACGCGCCCCCCGCCTCCAGGACGTCGAGGGCCTCGCCGATGATGGCGGGGATCCGGACCACCACCCAGTTGGTCAGCACCAGCATCACCGCCCCGAGCGCGTACTGGGGGAGGTTGCGCCGCACGTACCGGGCGGCGAAGGCGAGCAGGGGCCCCACGGGCGGGGACTATAGCGGCTCGTCGGGCGCTAAAGCACCCTGCGCTGCGGCCGGGGCCCGCGCCCGAGCGGCGGCGGGCCACGGGTGCATCGGTGCGCTCACTCCTGGGGCGGATCGGCCTCGATCGTGTCGTCCTTTTCGATCTCGCCGATGAGCTTTTCGATCTCGTCGAGGTTGGTGCGAAGGTCGGCGAGGGTGGTCGGGAACTGTTCGGCCTCGGCGATCTGCGGGCCCAGGTCGCCGTTGAGGGCTTCCCAGGTCCCCACGACTGCGTTGAGCCGGACCTGCAGGTCGCCCCCGCGGGTGCCGTCTTCGGTCAACTCGGAATAGGCGGTCATGAAGGCCTTGGCCTGCTCCTTGTACTTGTCGTTCCACTTGCCGAACGCCGCGTCGGGATCCTTGGCCTTGGCCCACTTGGGGGCTTCCTTTTCGATGGTGTCGAGGTTCTTGCGCAGATCTCCCAGGAGCTTGCGATAGGCGTCGACGCGACCCTTGACGTAGCCGCGCTCCATCTTCTCGTAGGCCTCCTTGGCTTCGGCGATCTGCTCCTCGTGCGACTTGAAGCCCGCCTTGCGGCGCGCCTCCTCGAGCTCCTCCTTGCTCATCTTCGTATCGGAGGCTTGCTTGAGGTCGTACAGCCCCTTGGTCTTGGGGGGGTCCGGCAGAGGTTCCTGACCCGAGTCGCAAGCCACGAGAAACGTCGCGATCAAACCGGATGCGATGACCGAGCGAAGCATGGGGGCCTCCAAATCGATCGGAACCTTATCACGGGCGAGGCGATCCGAGCCTCGGCTTCGGGGGGCTCGGGCACATCGGGGGCGGAGCATCGAAATGGGGTGTTTGGGGCCACGGCAGTGCCCGGCGCGCCCCCGGGGCCGACGCGCTCGCACCCTGCCGGGCGTCGCCGCGTGCCCGTTTCGCGAGCATTCACACCTCGGTTTCGGGCGGCCGACGAACGCCACCGGCGAGGTGTGGCGGCCGCACGCCGAGGGTCACGACCGCAGGAGGGCTTCGACCTCCTGCGCGGCGTCGACCTCGAAGCGCAGCTCCTGAAGGGGCGCGGTGAGGTCGGGCAGAGAGGCGTCGCTGGCCTCGGCGCGGGCCAGGTCGAGGTGGAGCTGCTCGAGCTGGGTCTCGGCGATGCGCCGGCGGGTGCGGAGGCGTTCGAGCATCTCGCGGGCGCGCTCGATGCCATCCAGCCGCTGTTGCAGGCTGGTCGCCTGCTGGCGCAGGAGCGCGGCGTCGAGGGTCGCGTCGTCGGCGTTCATCCTGGCGCGCACCGTCTCCAGCTCTCGTCGGAGGCCGTCCACCTCGGCCTGCGAGGTGTGGCGCTCGAGGAGGCTGGCCTTGGCGTCGAGCTCGGCCACCACGCGCTCGATGTCGTCGAGCGTGGCGAGCATCGGTCCGATGGTCTCGGCGGGGCGCCGTGCGATCAGCCGACGCACGGCGGCGGCCATCGAGGCCAGCGCGTCGCGACTGGTGGGCAGCGGGCCGAGGCTGTGCAGGAAGTCGCCGATGCTCGCGTGGCGATCGGAGGGATCGTGGGCGACGGCGGTGAGGATCGCCTGTCGCACGGCCTCGGGGACGTCGGCGCGCGTCGGGGGCGAACGCAAGGCGCCGGCCAGCACGGCCTGGGAGATCGTGCGATCGCCCGTCGGCTGATAGGGGTGCGTGCCGTACAGGGCCTCGTAGAAGACCACGCCGATGGCGAACTGATCGCTGCGTCGATCGGCCGGGTCGCCGCGGAGCTGCTCGGGGGCCATGTATCGGGGCGTGCCCAAGAGCGTGCCGGTCCGGGTCAGCGTGTCGCCGCCCCGATCGGTGGGCTTGGCCAGCCCGAAGTCGAGGACACGGACGCGACCGTCGTGCCCCACCATGACGTTCTCGGGCTTGAAGTCGCGGTGGACCAACCCGGGGGCGTGGGCCGCCGCGACGCCCTCGGCCGCCTGCACCAGGACGCGCAGGATGTCGCCGGCGGGGTGCGGGCGTTTGCACCACTGTCGCAGCGTCTCGCCCTCGACGAATTCCATGGCGACGAAGACTCCGCCGTCCACCTCGCCGACGTCGTACACGGTGACGACGTTGGGGTGGCTGACGCGGGCGATGGCCCGGGCCTCGCGCTGCAATCGTTCGGTGCCCTGGTCGACGTCTTGCTCGGGGCGCAAGAGCTTGATCGCGACCGGTCGATCGAGCGCCTCGTCGAGGGCGCGATAGACCACGCCCATGCCGCCGGCGCCGATGCGCTCGAGCAGTCGGTACCGACCGATCCGCACCAGCTCCGCGGATTGTTCGCCGAAGAGCTTGCGCCGGACGGAGGCCCGCAGGTGGCGATCCTCGATGTCGGGCACCGAGCGGTCGGCGGGGGGGCGGAGGTTCTCGGCGATCGTGGGTTGCAAGCCGACGTCGAGGCTGGTGGGCGGCTGTGTCCCCTGGGTGTGCGGCCCGGCGAGAGCGTGCATCGGCACCACGGGCTGCGGTGCCGTGGTGGTGCGCGCGGTCGTCGAAGGCTGCGGAGGGGGGTGAGGAGGGTGTCCCGCGGGAGGCTGCGGAGGGGGGTGGGGTGGGTCC
>CAZYSW010000281.1:0-7822 GCA_964650105.1 uncultured Nannocystaceae bacterium | reverse complement strand
GTGTACTGCTCGTGTCCGGGCGTGTCGGCGATGATGAACTTGCGCTTGTCGGTCGAGAAGTAGCGATACGCGACGTCGATCGTGATGCCTTGCTCGCGTTCGGCGCGTAGGCCGTCGGTCAACAGTGCAGGGTCGAAGTCGCCGTCGACGCTGCCCTTGGTGGCGGAATCCCGTCGGATCGCGGCGAGCTGATCCTCGTAGATCATCTTGGAGTCGTACAGGAGGCGCCCGATGAGCGTGCTCTTGCCGTCGTCCACGCTTCCGCACGTCAAGAACCGGAGGAGCTCCTTCTTCTCGTGCTGCTGAAGGTACGCGTCGATGTCGACGGCGATGAGATCTGACTGGTGAGACATGGCTTCCTTGCTGCGTGGTGCCGAACGGGGCGCGAAGCAGTCCCCTCAGAAGTAGCCTTCCTTCTTCTTTTCCTCCATCGACCCGGCCTGATCGTAGTCGATGACGCGGCCTTGTCGCTCGGAGTGCTTGGTGAGCAGCATCTCCTGGATGATCTCCGGCAGCGTCGTGGCTTCGGACTCGATGGCGCCCGTGAGCGGATAGCAGCCCAGGGTTCGGAACCGGACCATCTTCATCATCGGCTCCTCGCCCGGATGCAGGGGCAGGCGATCGTCGTCGACCATGATGAGGACGCCGTCGCGCTCCACGACGGGGCGGACGGCCGAGAAGTACAGCGGGACGATGGGGATCTTCTCGAGGTGGATGTACTGCCAAACGTCCAGCTCGGTCCAGTTGCTCAGCGGGAAGACCCGAGTGTTGTAGAGGTTCCACAGCTCGGGCCTTTGATTCTTGGGGTCCCACCGGTGATTCGCGTCCCGGAACGAGAAGACGCGCTCTTTGGCCCGCGACTTCTCCTCGTCGCGACGGGCACCCCCGAACGCCGCATCGAACCGGTACTTGTCCAGCGCTTGCTTGAGCGCTTGGGTCTTCATCACGTCAGTGTGGACCTGGCTGCCGTGATCGAACGGGTTGATGCCCTGCTGAATACCCTCCTCGTTGATGTGGACCAGCACCTCGAGGCCGAGCTCTTTGCGGGCATACCTCTCCCGAAACTCGATCATCTCGCGGAACTTCCAGGTCGTGTCGACGTGGAGGAGCGGGAACGGAGGCTTGCCGGGATGGAAGGCCTTGAGGGCCAGGTGAACCATCACCGACGAGTCCTTGCCGATCGAGTAGAGCATCACCGGGTTGTCGAACTCGGAAGCGACCTCGCGGATGATGTGGATGCTCTCGGCCTCGAGCTGCTTGAGATGAGTCAGGTTGTAGGCGGACATGTGTTCGGTCTCGGTTCCCACGACGCGGCGCCGGACGATCGCCGGGGCATGCTATCAACCGCCGCCGCCGACACCACTGCGCGCCATGCGGTGCGACGCGAGCGGCGGCCCACCGTGATGGTCGGATGCCGTGTCCGTGGGCGCGGGGTAGACCGAAGCGGCGGCCGCCGCGAAGGAGCCATGGCGATGAAGGTTGCATCGGTGACCGTGAACTACAAGACGGCCGACCTCACGCTGAGGGCGCTGGAGGCGGTCCTCGTCGATCTCGTGCCCCTGAGCGGGACGGCGCTGGTCGTGGACAACGACTCGCGCGACGGCTCGGCCGAACGGCTGCGGCGGGCCATCGGGGAGCGAGGCTGGTCGGAGCGAGTGACCCTGCTCGTTTCGGGCGAGAACGTCGGCTTCGGGGCGGGAAACAACATCGCATTTCGCCACGCGCTCGCGCGCCGGGATCCGCCGGATTACTTCTACCTGCTCAATCCCGACGCCCGGCCCGATCCTGGAGCCCTCCGCGCCCTGGTGGAGTTCATGGACTCGCATCCGGGAGTCGGCCTGGCCGGAAGCAAGATCCGGCACCCCGACGGGTCGCCTCGCATCTCGGCGTTCCGATTTCCCGGTGTTCTCTCGGAGATCGAGGCAGGGCTTCGTCTGGGCTTGGTGTCGAAGTTGCTGGGGCCGTGGCGGGTGTGGGCGCCGCCCCCCGAGCGCACTGGACCCGTGGACTGGGTATCGGGCGCCAGCGTCATCATCCGGCGGGACGTGCTCGAGCAGGTCGGGCTCTTCGACGAGCGCTTCTTCCTGTATTTCGAGGAGATCGATCTCGGCCTGCGCGCCAAGCGTGCTGGTTGGCCGACCTGGTACGTCGTCGAGAGCGAGGTCGAGCACATCGGCCAGGTCTCGACGGGACTGAGGGACATCGATCGGCCCAGGCCGGAGTACTGGTTCGAGTCTCGGCGCCACTTTCTTCGCAAGAGCTACGGTCCGCTGCGCCTGTGGGCCGCCAACACGGCCTTCATCACCAGCTACGTGTTGTTTCGGCTGCGCCGCCACCTCCAGAACAAGCCCGATCCGGATCCTCCCGGATTTTTCGCGGATTTCGTGCGCTACAACTTCTCGCCCCTGGCCTCGATGCTCACGCGGCGATTCGAGGCCTGAAGTTGCACAGCGGTCGAGGCGTTCGGCGCCTTCGCACCGTCGGCCCAAGCGCGAGCACGGTCTCGCGTGGTTGCAACCGATCTGGCGCGGAGCAGGGTGAACGGGATGAACCCCCCGTGCGGCCTCACGCCCACCGAGGACGCGCCGTTCACCGCGCCGTCATCATCCGTCGCCCGAGCCGTACCCGTGTCCCCCCGATCGCGCGGTCCCACGGCTTTCATCGCGGGCCCCTTGCTCCCCGTGATGGGAGGGACGTTGCTCGCGGCCGTGTTCGTGGTGGGGGCCGCGGCGTTGGCCGCCCCACTCTTGGTCGTGCTCGCGTCGCTGGCATACCTCCAAGCGGGTCTGTGCGGCGCCGGGTGATCCGATGTCGCGGTCGCGGCGTCCGCGTCCATTGGACCGCTGACCGGCGACCGCATCACGCCCACTGCCGAACGAACAAAGAGAGTCCACCATGCAAGTTCCCCTGGAGCTGAGTACGCGAGGCCTGACCGAGCCGCAGGCCGCCATCGCCAGAGCGCGCGTCGAGCAGCTCGTCGAGAAGCTCGACCACCACGTGCACGGCATCATCTCGTGTCGGGTCGCCGTCGAGCGACCACAACAACATCAGCGCTACGGCACCCCGTGGCGCGTGCGCATCGAGGTCACGCTGGCGCCCAACAAGATCCTCGTCGTCAGCCGTGAGCCCGGTCAAGGCCACGTGCACGAGGAGTTGGTGACGGCCATCGGAGACGCCTTCCGTACCATGGATCGGCAGCTCGAGAACGCCGTGGAGAAGCGGCGCGGGGACGTCAAGCACCACGAACCCCCCGACGAGACGGGGCTGGTGATCCGGCTCTTTCCCGAGGAAGGGTACGGGTTCATCCGCACCGAGCTCGGAGAAGAGGTGTACTTCCACCGCAATGCCGTGACCAATCACGCGTTCGAGAGGTTGTCGATCGGGACGCTGGTGCGGTTCGTGCAAACGCTCGGAGAAAAGGGCCCCCAGGCCACGACCGTGCAGATCGTCGACAAGCCGGGCGTGCGGACCACGGCGCGGCGTGGCGAGGTCAACCCGGATCTCCCCGCGGGTTGGGAACGCTGAACGGAGTCGCAGCGTCACCGAGTGCTCTTCGACGAACGCATTGCGGAGGATGCACACCGGTGCTCGGGTGGGGGGCCCGACATCGTCGCGTGCCCCCGCTGCCAGAGGTGACCCACGCGGCTCCAGACGCGGTTCATGAGCGCGCAGTAGTCCTCGAACAAGGGCGCCAGGTCCCAGGCGACGTGCCGGCCCAGGTCGCTGGCGGCGAACAACGTTTCCCCTTCGAGCCGCAGGTGCACCACGCGCCCATGGAGGCGGTCCACGCCGATGCGGGTGCCGTCGAACGCGTTCCAGAGGCCGACGACTCCATCCGCGTAGCCGACCACGACCGTATCGGGGGGTCCGGCCAGAATGCGGACGACCGTGCTGGCCGGTACGGACTCCAGCGGTCGGCGTTCTCCCGTCGTGATGAGCTCGACGTTCCCGTCGCGGTAGCCCACACCGATCGCGTTGCCGACCCGAGACAGGGCCGTCACGCCCAGACCGGCGCTGCGTCGGAGGAGCGGTGTGTCGCCGTCGCCGAACGCCAGCACCTCGTCACCGGTGGCGACGAGTACCTCGCCTCCGCTGCTCGCGATCGCGCTGGGGGGTGCGTCGATGGGAAGTCGACGAGGGGGTCGTGCAGGGCGAACCCACCAGATTTCCGCGTCGGTACGGACGGCACAACCGTCCTCGGTGGACACGACGTCTCGGAGGTTCTCGAACGACTGGTTGAACAGCCGGGTGTCGGTGTCCCGATCCCACAGCTCGAGCTCGCCGCCGTACGTCCTCAGGCACAGGAGTCGACCGTCGCTGGACGCCGTCGCCCACGCAGCCTCGTTGGAAACGCGATCGCTCCAGCGTGACGTGGGAATCGACGTCGGCTTCCCGCTGCCCAGCTCCACCCATCCCTGGTGCGAGAGCAGGCGGGCCGGGCCCGGGAGCAAAAGCGGCGCTCTCCATCGCGGACGTCCCGACCTGGCGTCCCACAGTCGCACCGTACCATCGTCGCCCCCCGTGGCCACCGCTGCGCCATCGGGGCTGAAGGCCACGGAGTTCACCTCGTCTTCGTGTCCACGGAGCACGATGGGTTCGTCGTCTCCGAGGTCCCAGATCGATGCGGTGCCGTCCGAGGTGGGCGCCCCGATCCGGGTCGAGGTCTCGTCGAAGGCCAGCCAGTACACGCGACCGTCGTGGGGCCCGAGCACCCGAGCTCCGCCGGTCGCGAGCGCCCAAACCCGCACGGTTTTGTCCTCGCTCCCGGTGGCGATGCTGCGTCCGTCGGGGCTCCAGCGCACCCCCATGATCTCCCCCTGGTGGCCATCGAAGACCTGCCAGGGGCGCCACGTTCGGACGTCCCACAACACGAGCTTGGCGTCGCCGCCCCCGGTGGCGAGCAGGGTGCCCTCGGGGCTGAAGCTGACCCCGTAGGTCCCGCCCGCGTGAGCCTGAAATGCCCGGACCTCCGCCGCCGAGGCCGTCTCGTGGATGCGCACCGTGCCGTCACGACCTGCCGACGCCAAGAGCTCGCCGTTTCGGCTGAACGCGATGTCCGAGATCCGACCGACGTGGCCCGACAGCACGCGCAACTCGGCGCCCGAGGCCGCCTCCCACAGCCGAATCGTTCGATCCACGCCCGCCGATGCGAGCACTGTTCCGTCGGGGCTGTAGGCCAGCGTGTCGACGCCGCCGGTGTGGCCGACGAGCACCCCGATCTGGTCGCCGGTGACGACATCCCACAGGCGAATGGTCTGATCGCCGCTGCCCGACGCGAGGGTCGCTCCGTCGGGACTGAACGCGACCCGGTAGACGCCGGCGGTGTGTCCGGCGGGCTCCACCGTCGGGCCGAGGTCGCGCAGCGTCCACAGTCGGATCGTGCGATCCCGCCCGGTCGACACCAGCATGGTGCCGTCACGGCTGAACGCGATGCTCTCGATGCCCGCCTCGTGCTCGCCCAGCTTCGTCAGAGGCCGCCCGGTGGGCATCTCCCACAACCTGATGGAGCGGTCGTATCCGGCCGAAGCCAACAGCTTTCCGTCGGGAGAGAACCGCACTGCTCGAACCTCCGCGGTGTGACCGTTCAGGGTGTCGCGCGTATCCCCCGTCGCGGGGTCGAGCAGCCGTACCTTCTTGTCTCGAGTGCCCACCGCGAGGAGCGTTCCGTCGGGACTCACGTCGACGGACAGGCAGGCTTCCCCTTCGAGCGCCGTAAGCCGCGGCGAGGAAGCGCCGTCGGACCAAACGAGCACACCCCGATCGGTCGCCGCGGCGGTGAACGAACCGTCCGGGGCGATGGCAACGCCCGCGATGCGAGCGTCCCCGTCGATCTCTTGCACGAGCTCTCCGCTGGGAAGCGCCCAGACGCGCAGCGAGCCGTCCGTCCCGCCGGACACCAGCTGCTTGCCGCCCGCCGCGAAGCGAAGGCTGCGGATGGCCCCGGTGTGCCCTCCGAGCGTCTTCTGCCGGTGTCCCGTGCCGGTGTTCCACAGGACGAGGGCACCCGACCACGTTCCCGAAGCCAGCGTGCGCCCGTCGTCGGAGATCGCGACTGCGTAAACCTGGTCCTCGTTGCCCCGGAACACTCGGATCTCGCGCGTGAGGACGTCGAAGACGTAGATGGAGGTGTCTTGCGAGGCTGCAGCCACGAACGAGCCGTCCGCCGCGAAGTCGACGTCGTACAGCAGCGCACCGATCTGGTAGGTCCAAAGCCGCGGATCTCTCTCCAGTCGCCACCACAGCCCTCGACCGCCGGGCGTGTCCATCGCCTCCAGCGCCTGCCGAAGCCGCCCTCTCGCTTCGAGGACGTTGCCCTGTTCCAGGGCTGCACGTGCCGCCGCATGCAACGCCTCTGTGCGTTGCTGCTCGGCACGTTCTTTCTGCGCGACGGCTTCTCGCTCCTTGTCGGCCACGAGCAGGGCGACGAGGACGGCACCGGCCGTCACCAGGCCGAGAAGGCCGATCACCGCGGCGATGAGCACCCTTCGCCGCTGCTGCGCGCGTCGAGCTTCCTGGTGACTGGCCTCCAGAAAGTCGCGCGCCAGGGAAGGGAGCGTGCCCGCACAACGCCTCGCCATGCGCAGCGCGTCGCGGAGGGCATCGCCCTTCCAGAGCTCTTCGGGGCGTCGTCCCCGCTTGTCCCACAGCTCGGCGGTCTGCCCGATCTCTTCCAAGAACGCGTGCTCGCCCCGGCTCTCGTCGAGCCAGCGGGCCAGCGTCTTCCACTTGCGGACGAGCGACTCGTGGACGAGCTCGAGCGCGTGGGCCTCGTCTCCCTCGCGCCGGGTGACGACGGCGATCAGCCTCGCCTGGCTCAGTCGCACGAACACCTGTTCGGCGTCCGGCCCGAGCCCCTCGAGCGCCTTGCTCTTGGCAACTTGCTTCCGGGTACGTTGCGGCGTCACCAGCCGAAGGAGGATCTCCCGAGCCAGCTTGCGCTCTTCTGCCGAAAACGAGTCGAGGATGCCGTCGGCGTGCTGGGCGAGCGCACCCTCGACCCCACCCATGGTCTCGTAGGCCGACCGCAACAAGAGGCGGCGCTTGCGATCCCGCTGCTCCCACAGCCGCTGCGCCGCGAACTGCAGCAGGGGGAGCGAGCCCGGCTCTCCGGCCACGGCGTCGGTCATCTCCCGCACGAGCTGGTGGTCTTCGTAGCGGTAACCGACTGCTGCGGTCGGCTTGGTGAGGACCTCCAGGAGCGACGTCCGGTCCAGGCTCTGGATCACCGTCACCTGGGCCAACGCGTCCCGAGCCTCCGAACCGATGGACAGGCGCCCCAGAAAGTCGTCCCGGACCGTGAGGATGACGCGAACCGGCTCGAGGGGATCGTCCGAGGCGCTGCACACGGCTTGCACGAAGCGTTGTCGAACGACCTCGTCCTCGGTGAGGGTGAACAGCTCCTCGAGCTGATCGACCACCAGCAGGACCTTGCATCGTTCCTCGTCCGCCAGGCTTCGCAAGATGAGCGACAGGCGGGCCGGCGACTCGAAAAGCGTGCTTTCGAGCTCCTCGGGGAAGCCTTCGTCCAGAGACAGCGACGTGGAGCTGCTCGAAGGATCGGTTTCCTGGCTGGGCCGGCGTCCGCTGGAGCGGACCTCTCGACGACGGAGGCGATCGGCGAGGTTGAGGAAGGGGCGGTTGCCCGGACGCAGGAGCAGGACCAGCCAGCGCTCCTGTTCCCGCAAGCGAGGGATCACGCCGGCTTGCACGAACGAGCTCTTGCCTGCCCCGGCGGCCCCGACCACCGTCAGGATGGGCTGCTGCCGCATCCGCTCCACGAACGCGGCGACCTCTGCATCGCGCCCGAAGAACAGGTCGGCGT
>CAZYSW010000280.1:0-7825 GCA_964650105.1 uncultured Nannocystaceae bacterium | reverse complement strand
GCTTCGCGTGCTGGCCTACATGAATCTCGGAGAGTTCGAGAACTGCGTGGAGGCGGGCAAGCAGGTGGCCGACAGCCAGGTTCGAAAGTGGGTGGCCCTTTGTCGAAAACGGCTCGACGGAGGTGGGGCATGACACGATCGCTCCGTTCGGCGGCGGCGGTGCTGGTCGGTTGCGTGGTGGCGGCTTCGCCCGTACCGGTCGGTGCGAGGACGCTCGCATCGTCCCGGTCCGCGGGGGGGCCGGGGGCCGAGGCGGCGTCGCGGCGGGCGACGGTGCGGGTGGATACGCGGGCGGTCGAGGACGGTGCGAGCGTCATCGAACGACGGATCCTGGAGCGCAGCAGCATCGTCTTGCGCTCGGCACAGGTCCTCCCGGCCGAGTCCCCGACCGATCCGATCCTGATGGTGCGGGTGCAAGAGTCGAAAGGCGACGATCCCGGCTACACCTTCACGATCGAGATCCGGGTCGCCGATGTCGTGCAGGGCGAGCCGTTGGACGTCGAGTGCAGGCTGTGCACGGAGGGTGAGTTGGTCGAGCGCGTCGAGGATGCGCTCGCCTCGTTGCTCGACGAGCTGCCCGAGTCGAAAGCGGACGCGACCACGCGCCGCGAGCCCGAAGACGAGCCGAAGACGCGGCCACCGGCGGAGCCGTCACCGTCCGATTCGGTCGACGAACGGCCCCCGCCGCCCGAGCGCCCCTCCACGCTGGGAGGCAAGGGCAAGGCCGGGGTCGCGCTGTTGGTCCTCGGCGCCGCGTCGGTGGCCACGGGAGCCGGGCTGGCCGCGGTGCCGCCCTCGACCAGGGCGGACATGCCCCTCGAAAAGACGACGACCCACCCTCCTGGTTACGTGCTTTTGGGCATCGGCGGCGCCTCGCTGATCGCGGGCGGGGTGCTGCTGGCGTTGGATCGCAAGGCGGCGAGATCGCGCAGCATCGCGCTGGTCCCGTCGGGGGCGGGCGCGATGCTGGTGGGCCGGTTCTGAGGGGGATCGACGCCGACGATCTCGCGGTCGAGGGGGCCCGCGCCACGCGGCCCGGCGCTCACCGACTGCCCGCCGAGGCGCCGGTGCGGTGCTCCACGTAGGCGGCCACGATCGCGTCGTAGATCCATCCGCCGACCTTGATCCATCCGCGATGGTTGAGGTGCTTGAGGTCGGGTGCCGCCAGCGGAGGATTCATCCGCTTCCACTTCAGCAAGCTGCCCCCACCGCCCATGGCGGTGTACGTGTCGAAGAACGCACATCCGGCCTGGCGCGCGGCCTCTCGCTGTCCCTCGATGATCACCTCCATGTGCTCGGGGCGGATCTCGTAGGTCAGCGACCGCGATCGATCGGTGCTGGCGATGATCAGGCAGGCGGCGCCCGGCTTTCCGGCGCGCACCTTCTGGATCCCCTGGACGTACTCCTCGGCGAATCGCTCCTGGTCGAGCTTGCCGAGCGCGACCCGGCGCACGTCGTTGCCGCCGTAGCTGAAGGCGATCAGATCGGGATCCCGGTGGGCGATCTGACCGGCGATGTGCTCGTCGTTCCAGGCGTGCATGCGCTTGGTGAACGCACCGAGCATGCTGAACTGATCCCAGACCACTCCGGGGCCCGTGGTCTCGACGACCACGCCGTAGCCTCGCACGTGTCCCCGCGCCCGGACCTCGATGGTATGGGGAGCCTGCTCCACGTCGATCGCGTGATAGCGGTCCTCGAGGTGATCGCCGTGGGTGTCGATGGCGACCCACTCGCCCCCGTCCAGGCGTGTCTCGAGGATCCCACCCCGAGGCTCGGCGGCATACCAGATCTCGAAGTGCGCGGCCTCGTTCCCGAGCTCGGCCTTGCGGGTGGAGATGGTGGTCGTGGCCCGCCCGTCCGCGAAGAAGACCGCTCCACCGAGGCCGTAGTGGCCGTCCTTTTTGCACAGATAGCCGATGTAGCAGTTCTTCCAGCCGCTCGCCTTCAGCTCCACCCAGCGGTGCAGGTAGTTGTTCATGTAGCGGGCCAAGAGCACGAGGCCGGCCCCGCCGTCGCCGAACCGGGTCTGGAACCGCTCGCGCAACACCGACGTCAAACCATCGGCGCCGATCATCGAGGCGCCCAGGTGGACGACGCGGACCACTCGCTTGGCATCGGTGCCGTCGATCTCGGCCAGGGCGTCGAAGAACGGTGCGAGGGCGGCGGGATTCTCGAGGGGCTGATGCGGCGTGATGCGATCCTCTTCTCGAGGGATCCATGCCGCCGCCTCCGGTGCTGCGGGCGAGGCCTGGGTCGTCGTCGGCGTGTCGGCGTCCTCGGGTCGAGCGTCGCCGGCTTCCGAGGCGGCGGCCGAGGGCGGAGACGAGGGGGGCTCGACGGGGCTCGGCCCGGCCGCGCTCGGTTCCCCCGAGCCCGCGCAGCCGGGCACCGACAGGATCGCGACGAGGCCCACCCGCGCCGCCCATCGGTGTCGCACGGTCCTCGAGCACGCCGGCGGGCGGTCTTCCCGAAGGGTCGCGGCCGTCCGGCGGCCGTCGAGCGGGCGTGGGTCGTGCGCTTCCACTCGCGCCTCGGGCTCAAGACGATGCGGAGAGCTGCTCACGAATGCGGGGGATGACGTGCTCCACGAGCAGGATGGCGCCGCCGCGCGCGAGGTGCATGCCGTCGGGGGCGCGGACCCGGACCATCTTGCCGTCGATGCGGATCGAGTCGGCGTAGCGGTCCGACCCTCCCGACAGGACCGAGCGGGTCTCGATGTAGTGGCCGTTTCTCCGCGCGGCCATGCGCGCCTCGAAGATCGAGTTCATGTGGCGGATGCGCGCGTCGAGCTTGGCCTGGCGCATGGCGGGCATGCCCAGCCAGAAGAGGTGCTCCCCGTTCGGGGCGAGCGTGTCGGCGAAGGCATCGACGCGGCGGGTGTACTCCTCGGTCCAACCCTCCTCGCCCCAGCGGATCCACTCGCGGTCGGAGCTCGCCGGCATCCGCAGGCCCTGCCCGTCGTTGCCGCCGAACATTACCAAAGTCGCGTGGGGGTGAAAGGACGCGTAGAGCTTGCTCGCCTCGGCCTGCCAATCGAAGAAATCGGGACGGGCGAGGCCCGACGAGCTCTTGGCCTTGCGCCGGGGCTCGTATCCGGCCTCCCGGAGCGCCTTCTCCAGATAGCTGCCCAACGCGCCGGTCATGGTGCTGCCCCCCAAGACCAGCACCCGTCGTGTCCCGCTCGCACGGGCGTGCGCCCGCCCCGGAACGAGCGGAAGGACCAGCGCGGCCGACAGGCCGCCCAAAAAGCCTCGACGATGGATCGCGACGTGGTCGACCATCGCGGCCAAGGATAAACAAAGGTCGGCGCGGGTGCAGGAATCTCGCGCGAAACCCCGGCCTCGCGCCATGGCCGCGCGCGCCCGGGGGCCCCCCGAGCCACTACGACTTTTTTTGCGCCATCATCCGATTCACCAAGAGGCCGAGCTCGTAGCGGCGGCGTGCGTCGGCGTCCTCGGCCCGGGTGACCTCGACCGGCGGGTAGCCCAGGCGTTCGAGCATCGGGGCGCAGATCGTCGCCAGCCGTTCGATGCTGGGGCCCGGGAGGGAGCGCCAGCGGCCGACGCTGCCGCGATCGATGTCCTTGCGCGCGTAGGTCTTCCAGTCTCCGAACCCCACGCGACCCGCGCTCGACAAGGCGCGCTCGAGCAACCCGTCTTCCCAGGGCTCGCCGACGAACTCCAGCACCGCGCGCACCGTCGATTCGGGTCGGTCGACCAGGTCCTCGTAGCGGATGCCGATCGCGTTCGGATCGTCGTCCACCAGGTCGGCGATGTCTCGCGAGACGTCGGCCCAGGCGCGGGCGAACGCCTGCAGCGGCTCCTTCTCGGCGCGGACGTAGGCGTGCAGCTCCTCGACGTAGCCGCCGGTCTTCTCGACGAGGTCGGCGATGCTGCAGGCGACGTCCAGGCCGTGACGGTGCACGCACACGAACTTCACGTGTCCTTGCAAGAGCCGCCGGATCGCCGCCACGTGGAACGCGTCGAAGGCGGTCTTCTCGGCCCAGCGCGGCTTGCCCTGCCGTTCGGCGTTGTCTCGCAAGAGGTCCAGCACGAAAGCCCGGAGCCGGGACAGCACGTCGTCCTCCGATTGCCCCGCGTAGGTCAGCCCGACGAGGACCCCGATGCGCAACCCCTGGGCGAACCGTTCCTCGTGCAGAAAGCGAGCCGCCGCGGACAGCACGTAGGTCTCCGGCGGACAGGCGATGCCCGAGTGCGCGTCGAAAATGCGGCGCAGCAAGGTGGTGCCCGATCGCGGGGCGCCGAGGATCACGATGCCGGGGGCGCCTGTCATCAACCACCTGCGCGCGAGGCCGCGAACCGCAGGATTTTTCCCACGGAATCGAGGTTGTCCAGCGAGATGTCCTCGGGTCCCATGGCTGCGCCCGTGTGCTTCTCCAAGAACACGAGCAGGTCGACCATCGCGAACGAGTCGACCAGTCCCGACGAGAAGAGCTCGGTGTCGTCGTCGATCTGGTCGAGATCGACTCGAGCATGCTCGCCGAGGTACTGCAAGAGAGCGTCTCTGGTGAGCGTCATGGTCGTGGTGAGGGTAACAAAGGAGCGGAGCTTCATGACGCGGCTTCGGGCTCGGACCCCGACAGCAACGCCTGCAGCGCCTTGCGGTCGATCTTGCCGTTGGCGTTGAGCGGAAACGCGTCGATGACACGGATGCGGTTGGGCACCATGTAGCGCGGCAGCCGCGAAGCGAGGCGTCGCTGCAGTGCCGACGGATCGACCGAGGCGTCGTCGATGAATGCGACGATCCCGGCCGCACCACCGGCGGTCGTCGTCGGCCACCCGAGGGCCACGGCGGCGTCGACGGACGCTTCCTCGCGGATGGCGGCCTCGATCTCGCCGAGCTCGACGCGGAACCCGCGGATCTTGATCTGCTGGTCGAGCCGTCCGAGGAACACGAGGGGCTCGCCGTCGTGAGGCCTTCGGACGCGATCGCCGGTGCGATAGAAGATCTCGTCGCGACCCGGTGGCCTGACGAACGCCTTGCGGGTGCGCTCCGGATCGCGCCAGTAGCCGAGGGCGACCTGCGGCCCCGCCATGGCCAGCTCCCCCGTCTTTCCGGGCGCGACTTCCCGCAGGTCTTCGTCGAGGACCAGCGCCTCCATGCCCGGGAAGGGGTGACCGATGGGCACGACGTCCGCGGCGTCGGGAGCGTGCTCGGCGGGGTCGAAGCGGTGCAGCGTGCACGCCAGCGTCAGCTCGGTGGGTCCGTACAAATTTTCGAGGACGGCTTGGGGTGCGGCTTCTTTCCACGCGCGCGCCACCGGGACGGTGAGGGCCTCGCCGCAAAACAACGACAGCCGAAGGTCGGGGAACACGCCGGGACCGAGCGTGCGCGTCTCCTTCATCAGGAGGGCGGTCGACGGCACGGAAAACCACACGGTCAAGTCGGCGTCGACGACGTAGCGCGCGGGGAGCATGCGCTGCCGTGCATCGGGGCAGCACAAACGCCCGCCCGACGTCCACGCCCCGAACAGGTCGAACAGCGACAGGTCGAACGTGACGTCGAACATGTGCGAGAACCGGTCTTGGGGGCCGAGACGGTAGCGTTCGATCACCACGTCGAGAAACCGCGTGATGTTCCGATTGGCGACCATCACGCCCTTGGGTTCGCCCGTACTGCCCGACGTGAACAGGAGATAGGCGATGTCGTCGGCCGAAACCGTCGGCGGCGACCACGTGGCGGCGGGGGCCAGGTCCGAGGCGTCCACGAAACGGTGGTGACCGAACCGTTCGCGAAAAGCGACATCGACCGGCCCATCCAAGACGAGCACCGACAACGGCTGCGGCACGCGATCGAGGACGGCTTCGAGGACCTTGCGCCCGCTCGCGTCGACCACCAGCGCCCGGCTCTCCGAACGCTCGATCATCCAGGCCAGCCGGGCAGGCGGATACGTGGGCAGCATCGGGACGTAACCGTGGCCCGAGCACAGCGCACCGAGGATGCCGACGAAGCCGTGGACGCTGCGCTGCCCCAGCACGCAGGTCAACGGCGAGCCTTCGTCGGTCCGATGCGCGGACAACGTCGCCGCGACGGCCAGCGCCTGGTCGGCCAGGGCCCGGTAGGAGAGCGTTCGGCCGTCGACCTCCAGGGCGGGGCGGTCGGCGTAACGCTCGGCGGTCTCCACAAATCGCTGGTACAGGACGTTCGTCATCGTCGTCGTGGGGGCTCGGGGGCGGTCGACGCGGTGCCGGCGTCGACGGGGATCCCCCCCTGGGCTTCCATGCGTTCGCGATAGTCGATGTAGGCCCGCAACAAGGCGCGGTAGAAGAGTTCTCCGATCACCTGGTGGCCGCTGTGCGTGGCGTGGCCGAGGTCGCCGCTCATCAGGCGGGGCTTGCGTTTGAACCACCGGCCGGCCGAGCCCTCTCCGCCCATGGCCGTGAACGTGTCGAAGAAGGCGCACCCCTCGGTGCGCGCCACGACCCGCTGCGCCTCGACCATCTTGGGGACGATGGGGCGCGTGACGATGCGGACGCCCTTGCGGACTCCGTGGTCGAGCGGCGCCATGATCAGGCAATCGATTTGGGGACGAGCGGCACGCACCCGCGCAATGACCTGACGGTACTCCTCGACGTACTGCTCCATGGTCATGTTGCGGATCATGTCGTTGCCGCCGAAGGTGAACACCGCGAGATCGGCCGATCGATGCTCGAGCTGCGTGCGCAGATGGTCCTCGTCGTACTCCAGCATGCGATTGGTGAAGGCGCCCACGAACGCCAGCCCGTCCCACACCACGCCGGGCGCGTCGCGCTCGAGGGTGACCCCGTAGACGCGGACCCGGCCGCCGGCGGCGCGGACCTCCAAGTCGTGCATGCCGTCCTCGAGCTCGAAGGTGTAGAAGCGATCCTCGAGCGTCTCGGCGTCGGTGTCGACGAAGATCTTCTCCCCGCCGTCGACCACGAGCCGCAGGCGACCACCCCCCGGCTGCGCCGCGTACCACACCTCCATCTTCGAGACGCGGCCCGAGCTGCGCTCGGGGTGGGGAGCGAACGTGCTCTGAGCTCCCCCGGTGGAGCGAAACGTCGCTCCGCCCAGCCCGTAGTGGCCGTCCTTTCGACACTTTTGGATGATGAAGCAGTGACTCCACCCGCCGTTGTGGGAGAAGCGGACCTCGGCGTGCCGGTAGGACGTGTTGGGCGGGCTCATCAGGTGGAAGCCGTGGCCCGAGTCGCCGAACCGGTTCTGCATTCGACGGCGGATGGCCGACGGGATGCCGTCGAGACCGATCGCGGAATCGCCCCAGTGCACGACGTGGGTGACGGCCCCGGCGATCTTGGCGTCGCTGCGCGCGAGCGACGAGAAGAAGCGGTCCAACTCGTGGCCCGAAAAGAGCTCGAGGGGCTGGACGACCTCCTTGTCGTCGTCGGGGCTCGGCCGGTAGGGGGGCAGCGTCGGTCCCAGGTCCATCTCGGCGATGGGCGCCTCCTCCTGCCTCGCCGGCGGGAGGAGGGGCTCTTCGGCCGCGAGGATCTCGTCGGCCACGGCGTCGACGATCTCGGCATGTTCTTGGGCGACGACCGTCGCCTCGCTCTCGAACGGGCGGCCCAGGACGTTCCAGAACGGGACCGGATCGCCCGGTTTCCAGGGCCTGACGCGCTCGAGAGCCTCGACGGTGTAGGCGAGGATCAGGCAGGCGACGACCACCAGCATCGCCGGGCCGATCTTGACGAGCATCGCCGCGTCGGGGCGGGTCGCCGGTGGATGGGGCCTCGGTGGCCCGTCGCTGGTCTTCGCGTGTCCGTCCCCGTCGGACGACGCGCTCGAGGACCCGAGGTCAGGGATCTCGAGCGGCGCAAGATCGAGC
>CAZYSW010000279.1:7225-7852 GCA_964650105.1 uncultured Nannocystaceae bacterium | reverse complement strand
GGGCGCTCGGTGGGCGGCACGGGCGTGGGGCGTGACCTGATACGACACGATGTCCGCGTCGACCTGTTGCAGCGACGTCACCTCGACGGTCACCGGCGGTGCGGGCGGTGCGGGCACGGTCACCCCGAGCAGACGCGCGACGATCCCCAGGCTCCATCCCTGCACCGACGCCGACAGCAAGACCACGAAGAACACCAGGGAAAAGATCGCGCTCGCGCGCTCGACCGCGAACAACAGCGGATAGATCCCCAAGATGATCGGCACGGCTCCCTTGAGCCCGGCCCAGCATGCGAAGGTGATCTCGCGCCAGTCGTAACGAAAGGGGAGCAGACACAAGACGACCGCCACCGGTCGAGCCACGAACATGAGGATGAACGCCACCAAGAGCCCGCTCGACCAGGCCCGGGACACCTCGGACGGGAAGCTCAGCAGGCCGAGGACGATGAACATCGAGATCTGCCCCAGCCAGGCCATGCCGTCGTGGAACAGACGGACGCCGCGCTGGAACACCACGCGGCGGTTCCCGATGACGATCCCGGTCACGTACACGGCCAGAAAGCCGCTGCCTCCCAGAAGTGCCGCCGTGCCGAACGACAGGAAGGCCGCGCCCAGCGTCAGCATCGGATA
>CAZYSW010000279.1:0-7215 GCA_964650105.1 uncultured Nannocystaceae bacterium | reverse complement strand
CGCGGGGAGGCGCACCCGGTTGGTCATGAACACGGCTGCGTGTCCCACCCCCCAGCCCAGAAGTAGTCCGAACGCGACTTGTTGCAGGAGAAACAACGCCAGCGACGTGACGCCGCCCATGTTTCCGGTCAGGTACTCCAGACAGGCCACGGTCGCGAGCACGGCCATGGGGTCGTTGGAGCCGCTCTCGATTTCGAGCGTCGCGGCCAGCCGCGGGCGCAGGTGCAGCCCGCTCGAGCGCAGGGCGGCGAACACCGCAGCGGCGTCCGTGCTCCCTACGATGCTCCCCAAGAGCAGGCCGTACGCCAGCGGAATGTCCATCGCGTACGTCGCGAGCACGCCCACCAGACCGGCGGTCAGGATCACCCCCACGGTGGCGAGGAGGCCCGCGGGCGCCGCCGTACGTCGGATCGCGTTCATCGACGTCTGCAGGCCGCCGTCGAACAGGATCATGATGAGCGCCGTGGTGCCGATCGCGTGCGCGAGCCCGTAGTCGGTGAAGGCGATCCCGCCGGGGCCCTCGGACCCTGCGAGCATGCCGATCGCGACGAAGACCACCAGCAAGGGCAGGCCGACGCGCACGCTCAACCGGCTCGAAAGCGTCGCGAACAGCACGAGCAGGCCGAGGATCAGGATGTTCGTGTCGACCGGAAACATGTGGCCTGGCTCGGAGGGGCGCGAGGTTCGCGGGCGCGATGGGGGGAGCGGCTCTTCCCGGGTGCGCGCCGGCTCCGGCGTCACCCGTTCGCTCGGGTAGGTCTTTGCGCGACTCTGGGGGCCCCGTCAAGGATCCGTGGCCAACAAAACGATCTCGCCGACGATCTCGGGCCCGACGTGCAAACGACCGACCGCGATCGGCAGGGAGAATCGTCGTGGCCCGGCGCTGCCGGGATTGAAGAACAAGACCCCGTCGCGGTCGTACTGCGTGGGGCGATGCGAGTGTCCGAACACCACCGCGTCGATCCCCTCACGCCCCGGATCGATGCGTAGCTTGGCGAGATCGTGGACCAGATGGATGCGACGACCGGCGATCTCCGCGGTTCGCTGGTCGGGCAGTCGCCTGGCCCAGGTGCCGACGTCCACGTTGCCCCGGATGGCCATCACCGGAGCCACCCGCTCCAGCGCCTCGAGGACGCTGGGCTTGCCGACGTCGCCGGCGACCAGGATCACCGCGCTCCCCTCCAGGGTCCGCAGCGCCTGGGGGCGCGCGAGCCCGTGGGTGTCGGAGATGACGCCGACCCGCGTGCTCACCTCCTCAGACTACCTCGCGCGCGTTCGGGGTCACAGGTCGGGATACTGCAGCGAGAGGATGAAGGGGCCCACCGAAAACCGGTCGTCGCGGCCGAGCTGGACACGACCGGAGACCGCAGCGCCCCCCAGGCGGACCGAGCCGTCGTCGGCCATCGAGCGCACGGTGGGATAGTCGGGAAGCCCGGACCACTCGAGCACCGCATGGACGGGTCTGATCTCGGCGTGGCGCAGCCGGATCCTGCAGCTTGGATCCGAGCCGACGAGGTGGATCCCGGGCAGGAGCAACAGGTCCTCCCAACCGCCGTAAGGATGGATCAGGCGGAGCGTGGCGGCCGCGATGGCCCCGTAGTCGTAGTGCAGGATCGTGCCCAGCTCCACCGACAAGGCCCCCGCGTCGGGCGGGCGATTGGCCGGATCCTTGTCGAGGCAGCGCTGGACGAGCTCGACGAGCTCCGCCGGGAGATCCCGCGCGACGAGATGGGCGTGCAGCGGAATCACCGGTCTGCGGGCGTGCGCCTCGATCCACTTGACGGGATCGTCGGCCATCGCTTCGACCGCGGTCCCCAGCGGCATGTCCGGAAAGAACGGCGAGCGACCCGACAAGAGCTCGTACAGGATCATGGCGAGGCTGTAGACGTCGCTGGAGGGCGGCAGCTTCTGCATCATGATCTGCTCGGGCTGCATGTAGTGGGGCGTGCCGATCAGCATGTGTCCCACGGTCACGTTTTCGCCGATCGTCGAGGCGACGTCCCAGGCCCGGGCCAGGCCGAAGTCGATCACCTTGACGTTGTGATCGGGCTCCACCCACAGGTTGCCCGGCTTGATGTCTCGATGGACGATGCCGTGCGCGTGCGCATCGGCCACGCCCAGGCACGCGCCGTGGATCAGCGCGAGCGCCTGTGCCGGTGGCATGGGCGTTCCCCAGGCATGGAACCTGTCGAGCGGCAGGCCCTCGAGGTACTCCATCGCGATGAGCACGCGGCCGTCGTCGCCGTAGCCCGAGTCGTGGATCCGCACCACGTGGGGGCTGGTCAGCGTGCGCAGGATCGCGACCTCGCGAAAAAAGCGCTGAGCCTCGGTGCTGCGGTGCAGCGGGAGCCTGGACACCTTCAGGGCGATCGGGGCGTCGAATCCCGGCGCCCGGGCCAGGTATACGCCGGCGAACGATCCCTCGCCGACGAGGTCCTCGATGACGTAAGGCCCGTACCGGGTGCCGCAGGCGAAGGGCCACTGCACGAGGGCGAGGCTATCAGGGAACCGTCGGAGGGTCGTCGTCGCCCGTCACGTGCAGCAGAAGGTCACGGGGTCCGCAGGCGCCGCCGTGCCCGTGACCGTTCCGCCCGCGGGGGCGCAGCTGGTCCATTGCGGCGCTCCGACCTTCAGCGAGGCGAGGGCGTAGCCGTCGGTGAGCTGACTGCAGGTCCCGTCCGCGGGGAGCTCGACGTCCGCGCCGAGTCTCCACAGCCACACCTTGGGCGCACAGCTCCCGGTGGGGAGCTCGCACGTACAGCCGCCGCACACGCGGGTATCGGTGTGGGACTGGTGCGCGATCATGCGCTGGGTGTACGGGCCGTCGGACGGGCACTCGTGCTCCCCGACGCGCCAGATGCAGTGTCCCTCGAAGGGGGCCAAGATCTTGGGGACGCACACCCCGGCGTCGTCGCACGTGCTTTCGGTCGACACGGCCGAGCAGGCGTCGATGCGTCGCCCGAAGGTAGGCACTTCGATGGACGGCATCACCGTCGGGGGGCACGAGCCGCCCGAGGGGCTGACGTTCGCATCGGTGAGCACCCGCCCCGGCTTGGAGACCGAAAAGCTCACCCCCGTGCCGTCGCCGGGGAGCTGGACGGGCCCACCGTCGGCGACGGTGCACCCTTGGATGTTCATGTTGAAAGGGCTGGGATAGTCCTGGATCGGGAAGGACTGCACCGAGCCCGTGCCGCTGCAGATCCCTCCCGTCGCCTCTCCGCAGGTGCACTCGCATTCGGCCTCGCCGGCGTCGAACTGTGCGAACGCGCTCAGCGAGACCGTCGGGTACGCCGCACCACAGTGGGCCGCATCGACGCCGTTGCTCTGCGAGATCGCTCCGGGCCCGCTCCAGCCCTCGGGCGGCGCCGGAAGGCAGGCGTGCGTCTCGAGATCGCAGGCGGTGCCCGCCGTGGGATCGGCGTCGTCTGCCGAAGCGGTATCGAGCGTGTCGTTCGTGGTGCTCTCGCCGGGCTCGCTTGCGCCTGCGTCCGCCATGGATGCGTCCGTGGTGTCCTCGCTCGTCGAGCCGGTCGTGGGCTCTCCCGATCCGCCGTCATCCGACGGCCCCGCCTCCGAGGTGCAGCCCAGGGCCAGAGCCACGGCGAATCCGGCCACGCGCGAGCGCGATGATGGAACCGACAGCATACGAACCTCCACCGCAGCCGATGCGCGCTGCGGGTCATCGACGGCGCATCCTATCACTGCGTCGAACGGTGCGGCGCGACGTTCGACGCGGTGGATGCTGACCCGATCGGGCCAGCATCGCTCGTCGGACGCCCGGGGGGCGCGTGCCCCCGACGACGTGTTCTCGAAGCGCAACCCCCCGCAAGGCGGCGATCAATCGCGCCGCGAGCCCGTCAGCCCCGGCAGCGGGGCCGTCCGATCGTCTCCACGCGTCGCCTCCACCATCGAAGCCGGCTCGATCGTAGACGAAAAGCCTTCGCCGCCATCGAGCGGCCGCGCACCGTGGCCGACGCGCCCCGTCGTGGGGCCCCGCGCTGCGAGGACCCCGGCGCGCCGGGGCCGGACCCGGTGCGCGTGCTCGGGGCTGGTGCGTCGATCCGAAGGCGCGCGCCCCACGACGCGATCTCGAGGCGGGCGGTGGACGTGAGCGCATCGCATCGACGATGCTCGGCGGGGCTTGAAGAAGCTCGTCATCGTCGTTCTGATCCTGCTGGCGTTGCTCGTCGTCGCCCTGGTCTGGCTCGACGCTCGGGCCCGCGAGGTCGCCCAGGCCACCGCGCAGATGAAGCTCCGTGACGCGTTGCCGCAGGCGACCGACCCGGTGGTCGAGATCGCGTCGTTTCCCTTCGTCGGGCGCGTGCTGTGGAACGGTCGCGTCGAGCGGCTCCGCGTGAGCACCCGCGAGCTGCGCTCGCGCGGGGTCACGCTTCGCGACATCGAGCTCGAGGTGGTCGGGCTGACGATCGATCGCGACGCGCTGCTCGACGATGGACGGATCGCGGTGATCGGGATCGATCGTGCGAGGCTGAGCGGACGCATCGCCATCGAGGACGTCGCACGGCTGGCGAAGCTCCCGATGACCGTCGAGAACGGGCGCGTGACCGTGCAGTACCAGGGCAAGACCTACGAGGGCAGGATCTTGATCCTCAATCACCTGGTCACGGTGAACGTCGACGGGCTGCCCCCCGCGGTGGTCCCCCTGCCCGAGCACGCCTATCTGCCTTGCGAGCCGGCCCTCGAAATCGTCGGTGACCACCTGGAGATCGCCTGCACGATCCGCGCCCTCCCCCCGGCGTTGGCCCAGGTGCTGCGGTAACCGGGGATCGGAGCTACCCTCGACGCCCGTGGAGCTCGAGCGTTGGCTGATCGCCTTCGCGGCGACGCAGATCGTCGAGGTCCCGATCTACGCCGCGGCGCAGCCAGGACGCCCCTGGGCGCGACGCCTGTGGGTCGGTGTCCTGGCCAGCACGCTGACGCATCCCCTGGTCTCGTCGCTGGGGTTCGTGCTGCGCGACTTCCTCCTGCACGTCGTCGTGGGGGAGACGTTCGCCGTGGCCGTCGAGGCCCTGTGGTTGCGCAGGCACGGGGTGGAGCGCGCCTTTTGGTGGGCGCTGACCGCCAACGCGGCCAGCGTCGCCACCTTCATCTTCGGACGCTCCCTCGTGCGGGCGCTGACCGGATGACGCGTCGTCGACCGGTGGGGCACACCGCGATCAGGCCTTCTCGTCGGGCCGACGCAGCCGCCACGCGCCCAGCACCGCCAGAAAGAACGCCGAGAGGCCGACCAGCGAGCGCTTGGGCATGCGGCTGACGGCGCAACCCCCCTTGTCGTCCGTGGAGCCGCCGTCGTCCTCTCCCCCACCGCCTTCGCCCGCGCTGTCGCCCGCGGAGTCGCCCCCGCCTTCCTCGCCCACGCCGTCGTCCCCGGAATCCTCGCCGGCCGCGGGGGTGATCGTCACCGAGATCGGGCTCGACTCGCCGGGACCCCCACAGTCGTCCTCGGCGATGGCGACGATCTCGTGGGTTCCGGCCTCGAGGTGGACCGTCAGCGTGTACGTCCCGCCGTTGTCGATCCCCGCCGATGCCGCCTCGTCGCCGTCGACGCGCACCCAGACCCGGGTGAGCTCGGCTTCCTGACCTCCGGGCTGCACGCCGACCGAGATCGGCACGTCCGCCGGGGCACCTTCGATCTCGGTTTCGTCGGCGGGCGACTCGATGGTGACCGCGGGCGGGTAGCAGTCGATCGCGTCGGCATGCGCGATCCGAGGCAGCATGCAGGCGCCGGTTCCGAGCAGCAGGAAAGAAGCGATGCGGAGGTTCTTCATGATCATTCCACTTTCTGGGTTGGAAGCCCGTCTCGGCGACGGGCGCTGACGGTTCGACGTTCCACGAGCACGAGCGCGATCACGCAGAACTCGAGAACGGCGTGAAAGCGCGCGAGACGAAGGTAGTGAATGCGGGCAGCGAACAGGTCCACGACCGCCCACGCAGCCAGGGCCACGGTGACCAGCAGCGTCAGGCGGACCAGCCAACGCCCGACGTCGCGATCGAGCGCCTGCAGGCTGGCCCGAAACGTCCGCGGCGTCTCCCGGTCGCGGTCCTCCTCGGGCACCACGCGCAGCCACAAGGCGTAATGGACCGATTGCATGAAGGCGAACAGCAACACCAGGCGCAGCGCCAGGGCTTCGGGCAGGCCGGGCGCCAACGCGACCAGGTGGTGGCGAATCGGGATCGCCGTGGGGGCCAGGCGATCGAACGTCCACGCGAAGGGCCAGGCCCAGACCACGACCGAGCACGCGCCGATGAGCCCCAGGGGGACCAGGTGCCATCGGGACCGACGTTCTCTCCACGCCAGCCACAGGGCGACGGCGACGAAGTTGTGCAGGTGCACGATGGCGACGTCGCTCCAACGCCCGAGGTGCGCGGTACTCACGAACAAGACGAGCGTGACCAGCACCCCGATCGCGCGCCGGCGCGCCGGTGCGCGGCTGGCCGCGATGGCGGCCGCCACTGCGATGAACCCCACCGACATCGAGGCCCCGAACGCCACGGCCGCGATCGGTACGGCGGCGAGCTGCAGCGCCCGATCCCTCGACCACCCGGTCCGGACCACGCAGTAGCGCACGTCCGCCAGCAGGTGGGGGATCCCGAGCAGAATCGGACCGATCGCCAGCAAGGCCAGCGGTGCGACGAGCGTGGCGACGCACGAAAACAGGACCGTCGCGCTGGCCGCGACGGCGATCCGGAGCTCCCGGTCGCCCGCGAGGCGACCCGACCAGGGCCGCGTCGCCCGGAGCACTTTCGCGCGTAGCTCGTCGAGCACCGACGTGCAGGGGCCCGCGAGCGCCCGGTCCAACGCCCCGGCCCACGCCCCGACCACGGCTGCCGACCAGGCCGTCACCCCCGCGCCCCCCCGCGCCGGGATCTCCAAGGTTTTCGCCGATTTCACCCGGGCACCTACATCAAGCCAAAAAGCCAAGATCGAGAATGGCTCCTGGTCTAGCAGCGGCGACGACGCCGCGCAAGACCGGTGCACCGACGCCGTGCAGAAAAGTGCAACCGGATCGCCGGCGTGTCCGACTGACCTAGGGCAATGGATCGTCGTGGCGTGATCGCGGGAGCCCTCCTGTGGGTGGGCGTGCTCGGGTGTGGAGGACGCTCCGGGTCTTCGGAGGCGGGGTCGACCGGGTCCGAGGCCACCGGAGACGAGACGACCGCCGCGTCGGCGGGCACCGACGGCACGTCGGGCCC
>CAZYSW010000278.1:2037-7866 GCA_964650105.1 uncultured Nannocystaceae bacterium | reverse complement strand
CAGCCCGTCCAGACCGCTCAGCTTCTGCTCGATGACCTGCGTGACGGTGTCCTCGAGCGTCTTGGCCGACGCGCCCGGATACGTCGCGCTGATCCCCACCGTCGGCGGCGCGATCGCGGGATACTGCGCCACGGGCAGCACCATGATCGACAGCGCCCCCGCGATCATGACCACGATCGCGAGCACCCACGCGAAGATCGGTCGATCGATGAAGAACCTGGACACGCGCGAACCTACTGCGTGGGCTCGGTGCTCCCGTCGACCACCACCACCGCCTCGCCCGGCCTGGCCTTTTGCAGACCGTCGACGATGACCCGGTCACCCTCCGAAAGCCCCTCGGTGACCAGCCAGTGATCCCCCAGCGCCCGCTCTGCCACGATCTCGCGCCGCTCGACCTTGTCGTCGGCGCCGACCACCAGCACCGTCGCCACCCCTCGCTGATCCCGGGCCACCGCCCGCTGGGGCACCAAGATGGCGCGCGGATTCGTCCCCTGCTCGAGCTTGGCACGGACGAACATCCCCGGGAGCAGCTCCTTGCGAGGATTGGGAAACAGCGCCCGCAACGTCACCGACCCCGTGCTCTCACCCACGGTCGCGTCGGCGAACTGCAACGTCCCCACCTCGTCGTAGACCTGCCCGTCCTCGAGAATCAACGTCACCTTCGTCCCGCCCTCGCCACGCTGCAGCCGCTCCGCCTCCAACTCCCGACGTAGCCGCAGCAACTCGGCCGCCGACTGGGTGATGTCGACGTACACCGAGTCGAGCTGCTGGATCGTCGTCATCATCGTCCCCTCGGCCTGCCGCACGTACGCACCCTCGGTCACCTCCGACCGACCGATCCGCCCGGCCACCGGCGCCCGCACCTTCGTGTAGTCGAGCTGGATGCGCGCCATCTTCACCGCGGCCCGCCGCGCCGCCACCTCGGCTTCGGCCGCCCGCAGGGCCGCTGCCGAGTCCTCCTGCTCCTCGCGACTGACCGCGTTCGACTTCACCAACTTCTCGTTGCGCTCGGCGGCCAGCCGAACCCGCACCAGCGTCGCCTCGGCGCGCGCGAGCTCGGCCCGCGCGGCTGCGAGCTGGGCCTCGTACGGCGCCGCCTCGATCTGGTACAGGACCTCACCTTCTTTGACGTCGCTGCCCTCGGTGAACAACCTCTTCTCGACGATCCCGTCCACCCGCGCACGCACCTCGGCGACCCGCACCGGCGTCACCCGACCCGGAAGCTCGCGGACGAGCGTCACCGGCCGCGGCTCGATCACCACCACGCCCACCTCGACCTGCGAAGCGGGCGTTCCGCTCGCGGCGACCGGTGCCTGGCAAGCGATCGGTGCGAGCAAGCCGAGCGGGAGAAGGCGTCGCAAGAACGATGCGGACATGGCGATCGGCGAGGGCTTCAAACCCGCCTGAACACGCTTCCGACGAGCTTGACGGCGAAGACTAAACGGTTCAGTTTAGGTGCGCAACATGGCCGCCGTCGCCCACTCGGAGGGCTCCTGCGACCGCGCGGGCTCGCCCAAGCGTCGTCAGATCCTCGCTGGCGCCCGAGCGGTCTTTCGAGAGCTGGGGTTCGAGCGCGCCAGCGTCGATCACATCGCCGCCCGCGCCGGCGTCTCCAAGGCCACCGTCTACAACCACTTCACCGACAAGAAGGCGCTCTACGTCGCCTACCTCTCCGAAGAGGTGGACGCCCTGCGCGAGAGCGTGCGCTGCATGTTGCTGCGCAGCGAGCCGGTCGGCGAGATCCGTCCCGCCCTCCAAAGCGCCGGCGAGCGCCTCCTCGAGCTGTTCCTCGACCCCACCATCGTACGCTTCTACCGAAACACCGCGGCTGAGATCGAACGCTTCCCCGATCTCGGCCAACGCCTGTTCGAGAGCGGCCCCGCTGCCCTGATCGCGGTGCTCACCGACTACCTCCAACGCTGGGCGAACCGCGGTGCCCTCCACCTCGACGACCCCCGCACCGCCGCCGTGCACTTCGTGATGCTCTGCCACGGCGACCTCGTGGTCCGCTCCCAACTCGGCGCGCTCCCGACCGCCCTGGGCCCCGCCATCACCCGCACGGTCGAGCAGGCCGTCACCGCCTTCCTCGCCGCCTACGGCACCTGACCCCGCCCGCGCGCCACCGCCCGTCGGCGGCCCCGTGCCGACGCCTCGACGCCCGCCCACCGTGACGCGCGGTCGTCCCCCCATCCCCGGCGCCGCCGAGGACGGCAAGACCCGTTCGCTCGCCCTCAAAGATGCCCGCTGAGCAGGGTCGCGCCGTCGATGCGGCTGACCTCCTCCACGGTGACCTCGACCACCGCGGTCCCCGGAGGCTGCCCCAGCGTCGTGCTGAGATCGATGGTGGGAATGTCGAAGCTGCCCAGTCCGTCGCCGAGCTGACCGATGAGCCCGTCGACCAGCTTGGACTCCACGATGTCCGCCAGCGACGCCTCCTTGGCGATGTCGTCGTCGTTCTTCACCGTCAGCTCGGTCTCCACCCGCTCGATCCCCGAGATCGCCAACGACACACCACCTTCGGTCGGCGCGATCTCCACGGTGGTCACGATCGACATCCAGCCCTCGAACGGGATCTCGTCGCCGAACACCACCGCCTTCGCGTCGAGATGCACGTCGCCGATGTGCGCCCGCAGGATTCCTCCCCCCGCGCAGTCGGACACCGTCGGCGCCAGCATGCCGCTGACCAACGTATCGGACGTGGCATCCATCAGGTGCAGCTCCAGCAAGCCACCCCGCCATCCCGCGTACAGCAACTCGTTGAGCAGGTCGTCGCCCAGCGCGATCTCCAGCGGCGCCGTGCGAGGCACCACGATCGTCTGCTCGCCGGACCCACACCGCACCCGTGCCGGAACGCCCAGGTTGTCGTAGGGCGTCACGACCTGCGCCGTGTACCCGCCCCCTCGCAAGAACAGGGCACCCCCTTGCGGCGGCGAAGGCTGCGGCGGGGCCATGCCGTCGTGAAAGTCCGTGCTGTCGAAATCCGCCACCAGGTCCACCACGATCGGCATCATCGAGTCGCCGAGGTTCGGGAACTCGAACGTCGTCGCCAACGCCAGGCCACCCAGCGCATCGGCCAGCGCCGGCCCGAGCTGCGCCTCCACGTTCGACTCGAGCGCAGCCTCCAGGTCCGCCACCACGTTGTTCTTGATGAACAGCTCCGCGATCGACAACAGGAAGTTCGTCCAGGCGTTGTCAGCCCAGACGTCCACGTCGTTCGGATTGACCGTCGCGTTAACGTTGGCCACCGTCGCCGTCAGGCGATGATCGGGATCGGTCCCGATCAACAGATCGCCCTCGAGGTGCACGGTGGCGATCGAGAACCCACCGGTCCCGTCACCGCCCGCGAGCTCGCACTCCCACGACGTGCAATCGAAGTCCAGGTCGCCGACCACGTCGTCGATGCTCGCTTGCAGCCGCATCCCACCGTCGATACCGGTCAGCGACAGGCTCGACCCGCCCATGTCCATGTCGGTGATGAAGATGTCGTACGCGGCCTGATGCGCGATGGCCTGGTTGGGATTGATCACCACGGCCGGGTCGAACGAGTCGAGCACCAAACCCAACAGCGTGGCCAAATCGTCTGCCGGCGCGCTGCGATCCCCGTCGTCGAGCGTCTCCTGGCTCATGTAGATCGACAGCCCCGCGTCGGCGATGCCCTGTTTGGGCTCCGTGGGGGCGTAGAACTGGGTCGACCACAAGAACGACTGGACGCGTCGCCGGCTGCGCCCCGCCTCGTCGGTCGCCTCGAACACCAGCATGTTGCCCCCGACCGTGGCCGGGATCTCGTGCGCGAAGCTCCCGTCCGGACCGATCTCCACCGCTTCGCCGTTGAGCGTCAGCGACGTGACCTCGCCGAACCCAGTGCGGACCGACCCCGTCACCGTCACGCTCGGCTTCGACGCCATCCCGGCCACCGTGGCCCCCCGCGGCGGAAAGTCCACGTCGATCACCGGTCGGCACTCGTTGGTGACCGGAGTCGCCACCTCCCACGTGCAGGTCCCCGCCTCGCAGCGATCGACCGAGCACGGGTTGTCGTCGTCGCAGTCGGCATGAGCGACACACGGCCCGGACGGATCGTCCGATCCCTCCGATCCGCCCTCGTCACCCGTTTCGTCGACCCCCGTCGACCCGCCCGCGTCGCCATCCGCAGACGCCGCGTCGTCGCCACAACCCACCAAGCTCGCCGCCGCGATCCAGATCAGTCCAATGCGCCGCATCGAAAAACCATAGCACGCCGTCGACCCTACACCGTAGCGATCGACCCGCTCGCGTCGCGTCCGACCCGACGTTCGTCGAGTGCCCCCGCACCGAGAACACGCGAATCGGCGAGGGATCCCCCGGGACCCATCCCGACGCCCACGACGCGCAACAGGCCGGCGCGAGCCCGAAATGGACGCCCGTTCGCCCTGCCCGTTACACTCGAACCGGTGCAAGCTACCGCCCGATCGCGCGCAATCCACCGCGGGAACACCCGCAGGTCCCCCGCACGCGCACCGGGCACGCTCACCCCCTCGGATCCCACGGCCCTCAGACACCGCGCCCCCTGGCCTCCGCTGCTCGGTTTCGGCCTCGGCCTCCTGCTCTCGAGCCAGAGCGCGTGCTTCGGCAAGTCGGCCGACCTCGAATGCGAAGAGGGCAGCGAGGGTTGTGCCTGCTTCCCCAACAGCACCTGCCTCGATGCGCTGGCCTGCATCGACGGTCGGTGCATGCCGGCCGGCACCACCGAAACCACCAGCCCCGACACCAGCGCGGGTTCGAGCGACGACGCCGAAACCACCGCGCCCGGCATGTCGTCGACCAGCACCGCCGGCACGGGCACCGTCGACACCTCCTCCTCCTCCGACGGCGGCAGCGACACCGAAACCCCACCGTGTCCGGGTGAAACCATCACCCTCGGCGTGATCGAGGCCGACACCAACATCTCCGTGGGTTCGCCCAACAACAACTACGGCGTCTCCACCCTCTCCAACATCGGCGTAGGCCGTGCCCTGCTCCGCTTCGAGCTGCCCCAGACGGCCGCCACCGCACTCCTCGAGCAGCGCGTCACCCAGATGACTCTCACGCTCACCCGCGTGCAACAAGACCCCGGCTGTGGCCCCACGTGCCCCGCACAAGACGGCACGCTCAACGCCTTCCCGCTCCGCAACGAGTGGGCCGAGGGCACCGGCAACGGCAACGAACCCGGCGCGACTTGGATCCGCCGCTACCTCGCCGACACCCCCTGGGAGGTCCCCGGTGCCGAAGGCCCGGGGACCGATCGCGGTGCCCTGGCCGCATCGGCCCCGACCACCATCGCCGACGCCACCGTCACCCTCACCCTCGATCCCGCAACCTTCACCCCCGCCTGGATCGTCAACCCCCGCCGCGCCCTCCGCGTCGGGGCGCCCGCGCCCGCCGGCGGCGGCGCCGCCAACACCGTCTACGCCCCCCCAACCCTCGAGCTCACCTTCTGCCCCTGACCCCTCCCGAGCACCCCCCATCCCGAACCACCACCCCCCAACCCGCGCTTTCGCGCCCCGTTTCGCCACAACGCGTCTCGACACAGCTCGTGTCGCCGCCTCGTGTCATCCCGAAGCAAGCCTCCGCGCCCCCCATCGCACCGAAGCAAGCCCCGGCGCCGCCATCATCACCGCCCCCGCGACCCTCGATCCTCGCCCCATCGTCCCGAAGCAAGCTTCGGCGCCGCCATCGTCACCACCACCCGCGCCCCCCATCCACGCTCCACCACCTTCGAGCCCACCTTCTCCTCACCTCCCGACCACCGATCTCGAGCACCGACCCCGCGACCCTCCGCACGGGCGCCGACGAACCCGACCTGTCGGGGCTGCC
>CAZYSW010000278.1:0-2027 GCA_964650105.1 uncultured Nannocystaceae bacterium | reverse complement strand
CTCCGCACCCGAACCACCGCCACCCGAATCTCCCCAACATGTCGGCAAGCATCGACGGGCGCGCTCGCAGCCAGCGTGAAGCCGACGTTGGAGTTCGCGTCGCCGCCCCGCGTCGCGCCGAACCAAGCTTCCGCGCCGCCGCCCCGCGCCTTCCCATCCACGCTCCACCAACCCTCGAGCCCACCTCCTCGTCACCTCCGACCTCGATCTCACCTCGGACGCTTCGCGCACGGACAACCGTCGCCCAAAGCGCGATCTCCCCCACGTTACGCGCGTCTTGTGTCGCCGCGCCCCCTCGAAGTACGCTCTCTTGGGGGATTTCATGAAGGGTGAACTCGATCCCACGATCGTGGTTCGCAAGGCATCGCGAACCGCAGGCGTCCTCGCGTGGACCGTGGCATTGGCGTGCTCGGTCGGATGCAACGGCGACGACGCACCGACCGACGAAGGCGCGGATACCGGTGACACCTCGGCCGACACCGGCAGCGGCCCCACCTCGGGCGACACCAGTGTCGACGGAACCATGGGAAGTGCCACCAGCAGCGGCCCTGCGGATGGCACCGACACCGGCAGCGACGGAGGCACCACCGACGGCGAAGCGCTCGTCGGGGCCTGCGGAGATCCGATCCCACCGGGCGCCCCCGAGCCCGCCCCGCTACCGACCTACTCCGGCAACGCCTGCCCGACGCTCCAGCCGGGCCTCAACACCATCGAATCATCCGGACGCACGCGCGAGTTCGTCGTCGTGCTGCCGTCGGACTACGACCCCGCGCGCGAGCAACTCCCGGTCATCTTCATGTGGCACTGGCTCGGGGGTGATGCCGCCGACTTCCTGGAGGAGGGCGAGGTCCAACAAGCCGCCGACGCCATGCGCTTCATCGCCGTCGTCCCCGAGGCCACTGACGGCTACGAAGTCCTCCTCGGCCTGTTCAACCCCGTGTGGCCCTACATGCGGGAGAACAGCGAAGCGCAGGTCGCCCAGGAGCTCACCTTCTTCGACGACATGCTCGCCTGCGTCGGTGAGCAGTTCTCGATCGACCGCCACTGCGTGAGCTCGGCCGGCGTCAGTGCCGGCGCCTTGTGGACCGCCCAACTCGTGCAGCGCCGCGCGAGCCTCATCGCGAACTTCATCTCGCTGTCGGGTGGCGTGGGTGGATTCGGCGGCCCGACCGATCAAGTCCGCGGATGGAGCACGCCCGAGCGTGCCGTCCCCGGCCTCGTGCTCTGGGGCGGCCCCACCGCCGGCTGCGGCCTCGGTGGCATCGCCGCCATCGACTTCCAGCAGCACTCCCAACAGCTCGAGCAACACATGGTCAGCGACGGTAGCTACATCGTCGAGTGCATCCACAACTGCGGCCACGGTGTACCGCCCATCGACGCTCCACCAGGCGGAAGCCGCTTCGAGCCCATCTGGCGCTTCGCCCTCGACCACCCCTACTGGATCAGCCCCGGCGCATCCCTCTGGCAAACCGAAGGCCTCCCCGAGCACACCCCCGAATGGTGCGCCCAAGGAGCCGGCAACGCCGAAATCCGCACCGGCGACGGCTGCAGCGACCCCGGCTGCTGACCCGAAACAACGCCCCCCAACCACACCGCCGACGGAGCAAACGTCACCGAACGACTTCGAGTGCGAGCTCGCGAACGGGCTATCCCAGGAGAAGAGGTCCGGCGCGAGCATGGAGAGATCCAAAGAGGCCACAGGTCGGGGTCTCAGGATCGACTTGAACCGCAGAGACCCGCGCCGTCCAGTCGGGCCGGGCGAGGCCACGGCGTCGCAGCAGCCCGCGGACGGAAACCGCGGCCGCAGCCCTCCGCGACCACCTCGTCCATGGCCAAGACGACGCGGTTGTTTCACCGGATACATCGCGGCATGCGAGGTCGCATGGGCAGCATTCGAAGGGCATGACCGTGGGCTCGCAGGGGGGTGCGGATCGATTGCTATTCGAATCGTCCGCAAGGTCGCCGAAATGACACCGACCTGTCCCTGAGGGACAGGTCCAAGTCGTCGAGATTTCTCGAAAAAATCC
>CAZYSW010000277.1:0-7881 GCA_964650105.1 uncultured Nannocystaceae bacterium | reverse complement strand
CGTCGGCCGTGCGCGGTGGTTTCGGGTCCGCGTCGTGCCCCGGGCGCCGATGTGGGCGTGCACGGGGTCCCGCCGCGCGAAACTCCGGCCTTCACCCGAGATCCACGCTGCGCCCCCGGCGGGGGCGCAGATCCGACGAATGGGCGGGATCCTCTGCGCGCGTGCTGGTAGACTGCCGAGCGCCGATGGCCAAGCTCCTCGAGTACAACGCCACCCTCACCGATCGGATCGACCTCGAACCCACGTTGGCCATCTTCCGGGTGAAGCCCGACGCGGTCGTGCGGCCCGCCGGCAAGAGCAGCGGTCCGTGGTTCGTGCCGGGCCAGTACCTCACCATCGGCATGAATCGCGAGGTCGTCGAGGGTGAGGACGACCCCAGACCCCTCTCGGTCCGGCGACCGATGTCCATCGCGTCGCCCCCCGAGGAGGAGGACGAGGTCGAGTTCTACATCCGCTACGTCAGCCACCCCGAGTCGGACCTTCCCTTGACCCACGTCATGTGGCCGATCAAGGTCGGCGATCGCATGTATTGCCGGGCGGTGGCGACGGGGAAGTTCACGATCCCGGACACCATCGGCGAGGACGACGGCCGCCTCAAGGTCATGGTCGCGGCCGGAACGGGCCTGGCGCCCTTCATCTGCATCGCGCGAAGCCGTGTTCGCCAGGGCAAGCGGCTCGACGATCTCGCGATTCTCCACGGGGCGAGCTACCCGTCCAGCCTCGGATACCGTGAGGAGCTGGAGGCACTGGCCCGCGATCACGGGCTGCGCTACCTCCCCACCATCAGTCGGGCCCGCGAGGTCGAGGGCTGGACGGGCATGTCGGGGCGCGTGGAATCCCTCCTGCAGCCCGACCGCATCGAGGATACCGAGCGCGCGCTGGGGCTCGATCCGGGCACGCTGCGACCCGAGCGAGCCGTCGTCTTCATCTGCGGGTTGCAGGGCACGATCGCGAACACGGTGACGGACCTGCTCGACCGGGGATACATCCCCGACAATCGCCGCCTTCGACGGGCGCTCGGCGTGGACGAAGAGCGCAAGCCCAGCGTGGTCTGGGAGCCGTACGACAACACGCCGGTGATCGACGTCAAGGACGAGGCGCTCGTCGCCCGGCTCAAGGCCCGCCTGGCCGCCGGGCTCGGGTGAGCACCCGGCTTTCGGTCGTCGGGTTCACCGGGTGGCTGCGGGCGCGGCCGACTCCACGGTGGCGTCGGCACTCGCGTCGCCCTGGGTTTCTCGGGGCTCCCACCCCAAAAGCGTGGGGAGCGTGTGCACCGGCGGGGCGCCGTGCGACAAGGCGGCGTCGTGGAACGCCCGGAGGTCGAACGTCTCGCCCGTCTGCGTCGCGCGTGCCTGTGCGCGCTCGCGCAGCCGCATCCAGGCCTGGGCGCCCACGAAGTAGGTGCTGAGCTGGGTGGAGGTGACCTGGGCGCGGACCCACTTGCCGATCGCCTCCCCCTCCTGCTGAAACGAGCGCTCGATCATCAGCGCCAACGCCTCGTCCCGGCTCATGTCGCCGGTGTGGATCGCGTGGTCGAGGATCGCGTTGGTCACCGAGCGCAGGTAGAATTTCAAGCCGTGCAAGGCGATGGCCTTGGCGCGCAGGTCCGGGGTCGTGATCACCTTCCACAGCCGCGCGTCGATGGCCCGCGGGCGCGTGGCGCCCTCGCCGGGGCCGGTGCCGGCGTAACCCGCCTCCACCATCACCTTCTCCGCGTAGACGGCCCAGCCCTCGACGAACGCACCGTCTTGCAACACGCGGCGCACCTTGGAGGGGTTGCGGTTGCCGAGGTAGAGCTGGACGAAGTGCCCCGGGATCGCCTCGTGGATCGAGAGGATCTCCAGCATGAAGTCGTTGTACTCGCGCAGAAACGACTCGCGTTGCTCGGGCGTCCAGCTCTCCGGCACGGGTTGGACCAGGTAGAAGCTGGGTAGCTTGTCGTCTTTCGCGTCGAGCGGACCGGGCGGGGCCAGGCCGGCGATGAACACCCCGCGGGCGTGGGGAGGCGTCCAGATCACCTGCAGCACCTCGCGATCGTCCATGGTGACGATCCCGCGATCGTTCACGAAGGCGGTCAGGTGCTGCAGCTTGCGTTCCACCGCGTCCCTCAGCGCAGAGGGCTCCACGTGATGGGCGGAGAGCGCCTCCAGCACCGCCCGGGTCACGGCCGTGTCCGGGTCGTCCCCGGCCTGCGCCTCGATGCGGCGCAGGGCCGCGGGGGTGAACAGCACGACGGCGAGCTCGCGGGCCAGCGCCGCCATCCGCTGGCGGACCTCGGCGTGCTCGCGCTCGGCCAGGCGTCGCAACGCGTCCGCGTCCATGTCGCTGTGCAGCGTGAGCTGGAGCTTGCGGCCGAAGTGCTCGGCCCCCAGGCGCCACGATCCCTGGGCCCGCGGGAGGACTTCGTCGCGGATGAAGCGCTGCAGCTCCCGCACCGCCGCCACCGCGGGACCCCGCGCGGCGTCGATCCGGGTCCGCAGGCCCTCGGGGGCGGCGGCGAGGCGCTGGGGAATCTCGTCCACGATGAGCTGGACCACGCCTTCGAGCTGCCCGACCGCCACCTCGGCGTGTGGGGCCATGGCGCGCGCGGGGTCGAGATTGGTGCGTGCCTGGTCGATCCAGGCCGGCAAGCCCTCGAGGCGTGCGGCCATCGACCGCGCGCGATCGGGCAACGGTGCGAACTCGCGAGACACGAGGTCCTCGAGGCCGCTGCCGACGACCTGTGCGTACCACATCGGATTGCGAGCCCAGGGCTGTTCGACCTCGTGGACGAACCGCTGCCGCTTCAGCTCGGTGCGGATGATCTCGAGATCGATGCGGTCGTCGGTGCTCGGATCCCCCGTCGCGACCTCCTCGAGGAGGGCGAGGCCGGCGTCGATCCGCTGGAGATCGGCGGCGATGCCCTGCGCGTCGATGTCGGGCCAGCGGTCGTCCCAGCGATGGTCCCCCAGGGCGGTCGCAGTCACCGGATCGGCCCGAAACCAGGCCTCCAGGATCGCGTCCACCGATTCCGTCAGCGTGGGCGGAGGGGCTTCGGCGGGCGGGGCCGCGACCGGCGTCGCCTCGGCGTGCTTGCACTGCAGGGGGGCGAGCGCGGCGAGGGTCGAGAGCACCAAGAAGAAGCGTTTCATGACGTCGTGATCATCGACGGGGGCAGATGACCCGTCTCGTTGAAGCAAATCAGCGCCTCGAAGCCGTTGGCGTACACCCGGATCTCGGTCAGGCTGCAGTGGGCGATGTCCATGAGCGCCCAGGCTTCGTAGGGCAGCCCCAGCACCGAGCTCACCAGGTAGCGGATCAGATTGCCATGGGTGAAGACGAGCACGATGCCGCTGCGGCTCGGTTCGCCGAAGAAGCGGTTGCGTACCTTGGCGATCTGCTCCTCTGCGAACCGCCGGTCGTGGGAAGACGTCGGCTCGATCCCGAAGGGGAACGCCGGTCGCTCCAACCGCGACGCATCGACCAGGGGAACGAGCTCGTGCAGGTAGGGCTTGATCTTGACCGAGTGCAGATCCATCTCCCGAGCTGCGATCTCCGCGGTCTGGGCGGCCCGCGGCCACGGGCTGGCGTAGACACCTTCGAAGCGACCGTTGGCCGATTGCACCAGCCGAGCGACGCGACGCCCGGTGCGGACGGCCTGGCGTCGGCCCAGAGGGCTCAGCGGCCACACCAGGTCGCCGAGCCCGCCCGTCCGCTCGTAGTGCCCGTGTCGGACGAGCAGGATTCGCCGGCAGATGGGGTCCTCGGTGGCCACGGCTGCGTGCCGGGCTTCATAGCACGGGTCGAGGGACGCTCGGGCGGGCCCGCGCCCGGCCCCGGGAGGCGCAGGTGGACGATCACCCTGCGGCGGAGCAAACCTTGCCCGGCGAGAGTCCTGTCGCTAGGTTCGCCGCGACGGGACGAGCGCGGCACGACGGTGGGCGCGCTGCCCGAGAGGACGACACCATGGAACACCAGGGCGAGCAGGGCCGAGACGACGAGCTCTATCGCATTCGCCACAGCCTGGCGCATGTGATGGCACAGGCCGTGTTGGACCTTCGGCCGGGCTCCACGCTGGGCTTCGGGCCACCGATCGCGGACGGCTTCTACTACGACTTCATCCTGCGTGAGCCGATCTCCGAGGACGACTTCCCGGCGATCGAAAAGCGCATGAAGCACATCATCAAGCAGCGTCAGCCCTTCGTGCGCGAGGAGCTGCCGCGCGAGGAGGCGCTCGCACGGCTCGAGGAGATGGGGGAGCCCTACAAGCGCGAGTACGCCGACGAGCTCTTCGCCAAGAAGAACCTCGATCGCCTCACGTTCTATCGCAACGGGCCCTTCCTCGACATGTGCGACGGCCCGCACGTCGAGAACACCAAGGACATCCCGATCGACGCGTTCAAGCTGCGTAGCGTCGCGGGGGCCTACTGGCGGGGCAACAGCGACAACGTCATGATGACCCGCATCTATGCGTGGGCGTTTCGCTCCAAGGAGGAGCTCGACGCCCACGTGAAGGCGTACCACGAGGCGCTGGCCCGCGATCACAAGAAGCTGGGTCGAGATCTCGACATCTTCGTCATCGACGAGGAGGTCGGCAAGGGTTTGCCGCTGTGGCTCCCCAACGGCACGGTCATCCGCGACGAGCTGGAGAAGCTGGCCAAGGAGCTGGAGTTCAAGGCCGGGTTCCAGCGCGTGGCCACCCCGCATCTGAGCAAGGTCGGCCTGTACTACAAGACGGGGCACCTGCCGTACTACGCCGAGCACATGTACCCGTTCATGGAGGTGCACGAGCGCGGCGAGGAGGGCGAGGGGGAGGTGCGCGAGACCTACGCCCTCCGACCGATGAACTGCCCGCACCACCACCGGATCTTCGCGGCCCGGAAGCGGAGCTACCGGGACCTGCCGCTCCGCCTCGCCGAATACGGGCAGGTGTATCGCTTCGAGGACGCCGGCGCCCTGTCGGGCCTCTTGCGGGTGCGGGGGATGTGCATGAACGATGCGCACATCTATTGCACCGAGGAGCAGATCAAGAGCGAGTTCTTGGCGGTCATGGAGATGCACCGCCAGGTCTACGAGATTCTGGGCCTCAGCGACTACTACATGCGCTTTTCGACCTGGGATCCCGACGATCCCAAGGGCAAGCAGAAGTACGTCGACAACCCCGGGGCCTGGGAGCGCACCCAGGCCATGGTGCTGGAGGCGATGAAGGAGAGCGGGCTCCCGTTCGTGGAGGGCAAGGGCGAGGCTGCGTTCTACGGCCCGAAGATCGACGTGCAGTTTCGCACCGTGACGGGCCGCGAGGAGACGGCCAGCACCAATCAGCTCGACTTCGCGGTCCCCGATCGGCTGGGGCTCAGCTACGTGGGGGCCGACAACACCGAGCATCGTCCCTACGTGATCCACCGCGCTCCGCTGGGCACCCACGAGCGTTTCGTGGCGTTCCTCATCGAGCACTTCGGGGGAGCGTTCCCCACCTGGCTGGCGCCGATCCAGGTGCGGTTCGTGACCGTGTCGGATCGGTTCGACGAGTATGCCGAGCGGATCGTGGAGCGTCTGCGCGGACAATTCGTGCGCGCCGAGCTCGATCGCGCCAGCGAGACCGTGTCCAAGAAGGTCCGCAACGCGGTCACCCAGAAGATCCCGAACGTCGTGGTGGTCGGTGAAAAGGAGGTCACCGACGGCACCGTCACCCTTCGCCGGTACGGGAGCCGGGAGCAGGAGACCATGCCGGTCGCCGAGCTCGAGGCACGGATCCTGAAGGCCATCGCCACCCGTAGCCGCGGCCTCCCGCGCGCCTAGCCGGGCCTGGGACACGTCGCGGGGTGGCCTCAGGCCCGGCGGACCTTGGGGCCCACCAGGGTCCTGAGCTTGGCGCGAGCCACCGTGGCTCCGCTCGCGTTTCGCAATTCCACGGCGACCTCGTACTCCCGCCGCTCGGCGCTGCGCGGCAGGGGCTGGTGCGTTTCGGCGGTGATCGTCCCGCGCGCCTTTTCGAGGTACGCGATGCTCATGCCCGCGACGATGAACCGCGCGTCGTCGGGCAGCGAGTAGGCCACCGCGACGTTGCCCGTCAGCTCCGCGAGGTTGGCGAGCGCCACGGCGTGGATCGAGCGCAGGTGATTGCGGACGCGCGTGCGATCCTCGAGCTCGACGCGTGCGTAGTCGGGGCGGAGCTCCACGACGTGCGCGCCGATGGTCCCGGTGTACGGCGCCATCCACCCGACGAGCCGCGAGAAGGCGCGCGTGCCCCCCGGCAGCTTGTGGAGTCGATCCCAGCTCTCCCGCACGAGGTTTCGAGTGCTCTCGAGCCCGGGCAGGACCTGCGTGATCGCGGACGCGACGCTCATGAGGTCCGTAGGGTATCGGAAAAGCACGGCGAGGCGATCACACCCTCCCGCCGCCGGCCGGAGCGCTCGACGCTCGAAGACAGGCCCCATGTTCCTTCGGTCTCGCGCCTCGCCAGCACCCTTGCGGATGGCGTTCTCGCCGTGCTGCGACCTCTCGATCTCCGCCGAGCCCCGCGGATCCGGTCGTCGCCCCGGCCGGCCGGCGCACCGATCGGCTGGTCCGGCCCCCGGATCGCTCTAGTGAAAATCACGGGATCGAGTCGGCGGCGTCAGGCGGAGGTCGGGGTCCCACAGCGTCTCGGCGACGAGGTGGGTGACGCCGTCCTGGGCTTGGATGCGCCCCGTGACGCCCAGGACGATGGCGGTCTTGGCCAGGACGGGATGGGCCTCGAACACCCGACGCCACACCACCAGGTTCACGAAGCCGGTCTCGTCCTCGAGCGTGTAGAAGGTCACTCCGCTGGCGGTGCCGGGGCGCTGGCGACAGATCACCATGCCGACGTAGTCGGTACGCTTGCCGTCGCGCATCCGATTGACCTCTTCCGCCAGCGGAATCCTGCGTCGGCGAAGCTCGCTACGAACGCAGGCCATCGGATGCCCGCGCGTGCTGTGCATGCTGGTGCGGTAGTCCCACAAGATCGCCTCTCCCGGGCTCAGCCCCGAAAACGAGGGTTGCAGAGCCTCGGGGGCCACGTCTCCGGGGAGCTCCATGGAGTCGCCGAGCTTGGAGACGATCCCTCGAATGACCCAGATCGCATCCCTGCGATCGAGCCCGAAGACCTCGAAGCCTCCGGCCTCGGCCAGGGTGTGGAGGGCCTTGCGGTTCAGCCGAGTCCGACGCACGAAATCTTCGGGTGTCTCGAAGGGGCCCTCGATCGAGGCTCGTTCGATGGCCGTCCGTTCTCGCGCACCGAACCCCCGCACATAACGAAACCCCATGCGCACGGCCAGCTCGCCGTCGTCACGGCGCTCGAGCGTGCAATCCCAGGCACTTCGCGTGACGTCGACGGGGCGGACCTCCACGCCGTGGCGCCGCGCGTCCTCGACCAGGGTGGACGGGGCGTAAAAGCCCATGGGCCACGCATTGAGCATCGCGCAGCAGAACACCGCGGGGTGGTGGCACCGAAGCCAGGCCGTCACGTAGGCGATGAGGGCGAACGAGGCGGCGTGGCTTTCGGGGAAGCCGTACTCGCCGAACCCCTGAATCTGAGAGAACACGCGCTCGGCGAACTCCGCGGCGATGCCGTTTTGCTTCATGCGCTCGATGAGGCGATCGCGATGGAGCTCGATGCGGCCCGCCGAGCGCCACGCGGCCATGTCTCGACGAAGCTGATCGGCTTCACCGGGGGTGTAGTCGGCCACCAAGATGGCCAGCTTCATGACCTGCTCCTGGAAGATGGGCACCCCCAGGGTCTTGGACAGGACCTGCTCGAGGAGCTTGTGCGGGAAGTCGACCGGTTCCCTCCCGCTTCGGCGGCGCAGGTAGGGATGGACCATGTCGCCCTGGATGGGACCGGGGCGCACGATGGCGACCTCGATCACCAGATCGTAGAAG
>CAZYSW010000276.1:0-7884 GCA_964650105.1 uncultured Nannocystaceae bacterium | reverse complement strand
GGTGCCGTCGGGCTCGTCTTGCACGGGGGCGGTGCCGTCGGGCTCGTCGGCGCGGCCTGACGACGGCTCGGACGCGGGCTCGCTCGCGGGCGCGGGCCGGGGCTCGCTCGACCGCTCCGGTTGCGCGGCGTCCGGGGCCGGCTGCGATGCGGGCGCGGACCGAGCCGACGTGGGAAGCATGAACGCCGCGAAGGCGCCCGCGAGAAACCAGTGTGAACGCATCGGTGATCCTCCTGTGCGGGGGTGGGGATGTGGGCCGCGCCGGGTGTCCCGCATCACGCTGCGTCGATCACCGCGTCGTCGGCCTTGCGCCGCTCGGCATCCATGGGGAAGCGGGATTCGAAGATCGTGTAGAGCACTGGGACGACGAACAGCGTCAGCACCGTCGACGCCAACAGGCCACCCATCACCGCCCGCGCCAGCGGGGCGTACAGCTCTCCGCCGGGGCCCCCGATGGCCATGGGGACGAGGCCGACGACGACGGCCAGCGACGTCATCAGGATGGGGCGAAGACGCACGCGCGAAGCGATCATCGCGGCCTCCTCGGGGCTCTTTCCGGCCTCGCGTTGCTGGTTGGCGTAGTCGACCAGCAAGATGCCGTTGGCGACCACGATGCCGACCATCATGATGATGCCCATCATCGAGGTGGCCGAGAACGTGGTGTTGGTGACGTACATCGCCACGAAGACCCCGATGAGGCCGAGCGGCACCGTGAACATGACGATGAACGGGTGGAGCAGGGAGCGGAACTGGGCGGCCATCACCATGTAGACGATGCACATGGCGAGCGCCAGCGCGCCGACGAGGCTTCGGTTGGTCTCGGCCTGTCCCTCGGCCTGGCCCACCAAATCGAGCGAGAAGCCGGGGGGGACCTCGATCTCTGCGAGGCGCGCCTCGATTTGTTCGGCGACCTCCGAGACGCTCGCGCCCGGGGCGATGTTGGCCGCGACCTCGGCGATGCGCTGGAAGTTGCGTCGCTCGAGGCGCAAGGGGCCAGTGGAGCGCCTGATGTCGGCGATCGACTTGAGCAGCACGGGGCGGCCTTCGTGCTGCAGGGTGATCTCTTCGATGTCCTCGACCTCGTCGCGGTAGGGGTCGTCGAGGCGCGTGATGATGTCGTAGGGGAAGCCGGTCTGGGGATCGACCATGAAGGGCGCCCGCGAGGCGTTGCCGAAGATGCTGCCGAGCAGGACGCGGGCGACGTCGTCTTGGGTGATGCCGAACCGCGCGGCCCGCTGGCGGTCCACGTCGATCTGCAGGTTGGGGTAGTCGTCCTGGCGCAGCGACTTGACGTCCGTCAGGCCGGGGATCGTCGACAGGGCGTGCTGGACCTGGGTGGCCAGCGCCGACCCCTGCGCGAGGTCGAAGCCGCGGACCTCGACCACGATGGGGGCCTTGTGACCGAAGTTGATGATCTCGCGCACCGTGCCCCGCGGGCTGAAGGTGATCGACAGGCCGGGGAGCTCCCGGGCGGCGCGCTCGCGGAGCTGCGCGATGTAGTACTCGATGTCTTTGTCGCGCTTGCCCGGCGGGGTGAGCTCGACGCGGATGGTTATCGAGTGCGGGCCGCTGTTGGCGCCCAAGATGGCGCGCAGCCCCTGTTTGGCCGCGCCGATGGAGGTGTTGGTGCCGACGAGCACGTCCTCGGGGAGGACCTCGTAGACGAGGTCCTCGACCTTCTTGGCCACGACTTCGGATTCCTCGACGCGGGTCCCGATGGGGGCGAGGGCCTTGACCGTGAACTCGCCCTCGTCGATGGGCGGGAAGAAGTCCGAGCCGAGCCGGGTGGCGAGCGCCAGCGACCCCACGAACGCGAGCACCACGCCGGCCAAGAAGGTCTTCTTTTGGCGCATCGCTCGTCCGAGGCTGTGCTCGTAGCGCTGCTCGAGCCGGCCGAGGCCCCGCTGCACGGAGGCGAAGACCGCGTTGAGGCGGGGCGGCTCGGCGTGGTCGTGGCCCTTGCCCACGCGGGCCATCAAGGCCGGGATCACCGTCAAGGAGACCACGTAGGAGGCGAACATGGCCACGCTGATGGTGAATCCCATCGGGGTGAACAGGTACTTGGAGATGCCGGTGAGGAACCACACCGGCAAGAACACGATGATGGTGGTGACGGTGCCGGCGAGCACGGGCTTGGCGACCTCGCGCGAGCCGTCGAGGGCGGCGACGAGGGCGGTCTTGCCCGCCTGCCGGTGCCGATGCACCGCCTCCAGCACGATGATCGCGTTGTCCACCAGGCGCCCGATGGCCAGGGCCAACCCGCCCAGGGTGAAGACGTTGATGGTCTCGCCGGTCAGGTACATGGCGGCCAGCGTCGCCATGAAGGCCAGCGGCAAGGAGAGGGCGACGATGAGCGTGCCGGAGAAGGTGGCGAGGAACAAAAGCAGCACGATGACGACGATGGAGGCCCCCAGCACGGCGTCGAACTGGAGGGACTGCACGGCGCTCTCGACGTAGGTGGACTGATCGAAGGTGGTCGCCAGCTCGACGCCGGGGGGGATGTCGTGGAGGTTCGCGAGCGCGTCCTCCAGCGCGCGGGCCGTCGCGATGGTGTTCGCGCCGGGCTGCTTGTAGACCTTGAGGTAGACCGCGCGCTCGCCGTCGACGTGCACGATCTGGTTTTGCTGGCGGTGGGAGTCGGTGACCGTGCCGAGGTCCTTGATGCGGACGGGGATCTGGAGGTCGGAGCGGTTGCCGACCGTCGGTTGCGACATCTTGACGACGACGTTTTCGATCTCCTCGGCGGTGTTCATCTGGCTGTTGGCGAAGACGTCGAACTCCGTCCGGCCTGCGCGCAGCGTTCCCGAGGGGACCAGCACGTTGGCCTTGCGGATGGCGTTCTCCACGTCCAGCAGCGACACGCCGGTCTTGCGGAGCTTGTTGGGATCGAGGTCGATGTTGACCTGGCGGCGGCGCCCGCCGGAGACGGTGGCCGCCGAGACGCCGCTGACCCCCGAGAGCTGGGGGGCGATGATGTTGTTGGCGAGCTCGAACAGCTCGCGTTCGTCGAGGCCTCCGCCCTTGACGGTGACGAAGGCCACCGGCAGCGAGGAGAGGTCGAACTTGGAGATCATGGGCGGGCGCGCGTGCTCGGGCAGCGAGTCGCCGATGGCCGCCACCTGCTGCTGGACGTCGAGCAGCGCTGCGTCGATGTCGCTGCCCCAGCGAAACCAGGCGTAGACGACCGACAGGCCCTGCTGGGAGGTGGACGTGACGGTCTCGATGTTCCAGGCCTGGGCCACCGCCTGCTCGACGGGCGCGGTGATGCTCTGTTCCACTGTCTCGGGCGAGGCGCCGCTGAAGCTGGTGCCCACGATGATGACGGGCACCGAGAGGTTGGGAAACAGCTCGACGGGCAAGCGCCGGGCCGCCATGCCGCCGAGCAGAAGGATGCCGATCGACAACATGAGGACCGCGACGGGATTGCGTAGCGCAGCCTTGATCATGGCTCACGCTCCGTTGGAGTCGCCGCCGCTGGAATCCGTGGGAGCCGGTTTGGATCGGTCGGTGCGATCGCCGGCCTGGTCGGAGCCGGGCGCGGGCTCCGACGCGTCGGCCTTGGCGGGGGCGGTTCGTCGGGCGCCGTTTTTTTGGGGTTTGCTGGGAGGACGGTCGGCGGCTTCGGTTTCGGGCTCGGTTGCGCCGTTGCGGGCCGCGGTCGCCTCTGGGGACGCGCCGTCGTCGGAGCCCTGGCCGGGCGCGTCGAGCTCGGTTTGGGCGCTGGCGATGGGTTCGGCGGGGGGTGGGTCCACGGCGTCGGTGTTCTCGGTCTCGGTGTCGGGCGGGTTCTTGCCGTGCACGCCCGGAATGGCGGGGATCGTCCATTCGTCGCCGGCGTCCACCGCCTCGACGGGGGTGCCGTCGTCCACCAGCTCGCGGCCGACGACGATGACCCGATCGTCGGGCTCGAGGCCCTCGCGGACTTCGATCCAGTCGCCGAAGTCGAGCCCGGTCTCGATCGGCACCCGCCGGGCATGCGTTTGGCCGTCCTCGTCGCGGACGACGTAGACGTAGGAGACGCTCTCGAGGCTCAGCACGGCGGTGGAGGGCAGAAGCAGGGCGTCCTCGCGCTTGTCGACCACGATCGAGGCGGTTCCGGTCATCGCCGGCAGCAGGCGGTCGGAGACGTTGGGGATGGTCATTTCGACCCGCAGCGTGCGGGTGACGGGATCGAGGGAGCGGCCGAGGCGGGCCACCTCGGCCTCGAAAGGCGTGTCGGGGTACGCGTGCAAGACGATGCGCACAGGGGCGCCCTTTTCGACCTTGGGCGCGTCGTCCTCGACGACGAAGGTGACGATGCGGACCTCCTTGGTCTTGACGATGTTGACCACGGGCGGGCCGCCGGGGCCGACCATCGCGCCGGCGTCGAGGTAGCGCTCGGTGACGTAGCCGCTGAAGGGGGCGGTCAGCGAGCAGTAGCCCTGGCGTTGACCGGCCTCGGAGAGCTTGGCCCGCGCATCGGCGAGCTCGGCCTCGGCCACGCGCACCTCCTTGAGCGCGGCGTCGAGCTCGGCCGGGGCCACCACGCGCTCACCCATCTCGAGCATGCGTTCGTAGCGATTGCGCGACTCTTCGACCTGGGCCTCCCACTTGGCGATGCTGGTCGCGGCCTGGGTGCGCTGCGCCGTGTACTCGCGGCAGTCGACCATGGCGATGAGCTGGCCGGCGGTGACCTTGTCACCGACGTCGACGAGGACCTTGCGCAAAAAGCCGCTGATCGCCACCGGGGTGACGGCGACCGACTCGTCGGCCTCGACCTCGACCGGGTAGCGCAAGGTGATGTCGAGGTCGCGTACGGCCGGGAGCGCCGCTTCGACGCGGATGACCGCCTGGGTCTCGGGGGCCGCTTCGGAGCACCCGGTGACACTGGTGACGAGGCTCAGGGCGAGCGCGCCACGAAGGAGCCATGCGGTGATCGGTGACACGAAGACGACAGGGAGCTTATCGTCGGTTCGGCCGCAGTTGAACCTTGTTGACGAGCGATGATGCGATGGAGCGCTCGGTGATGGGTCGTTGGGCGTCGAGCGCCGATCCGAGCTCGCGCATTCTGAAATATTCGTAAGCGTGGAAGGGGATCGCTGCATTGGGTGGGGCGGTGCCAAAGGAATGGCGTGAATGCAGACGAGCGTGATTGCGAGCGCGCGTACGCGTCGACGCGTCGTCGGGGGTGATCTCGGCGCATCGAGACCGAGGATGACGAGACGTGGACGTGAAGGTGGAGGTGGGATGTTTGCGCTTTCGTGGCGAGGTGGCGTGGAGGCGCGGAGGGGATCGGCCAGGATGACGGGGGCAGGTCGTGGAGGTGGACGGGACGACGACGACGACCTCCACGTCCACGTTCACATGCACGTGCACGTTTGTGTGTGCTCGGGCGCGGGTCTCGTTCAGGGATAGCAGGTGAGCCAGATTTGGGCTCGGGCCAGATCGTCGGGGGGGATTCCGCCGGCGGGGGGCATGGGCGAGAGGGATTCGTCGAGCTGCATGATGCGGGCGTAGATGCGGTGGGCCTGGGCGGAGACCTGGGTGCGATCGTCGAAGACGACGGTCGGGGGGGCGCCCTTGCGATCGACGACCTGTCCGCCGTGGCAGCCGTTGCAGTAGCTGGCGAGAAAGCCTCGGCCGAAGGTGTCGTAGGTGATCACCGGCTGCTGGTCGCAATCGATCTCGTCGAGGCCGGTGCCGCCTTCGGTCTCGGTGGGATCGACGTGGTCGGTGTCGGTCGCGTCGGTCGCGGTGGTGTCTCGGGGCGTGTCGCCGTCGTCGCAGCCCGAAGGCCACGCGGCGAGCAGGCACGGCAGGGCGAACCGTTTCAAGCGATCACTCCGCCGATGGGTCGGGCGCCGCGGAGGTGCTGTTGGGGGTCGACGTCGCCGAGGAGCAAGAGCGTGGCACCGAGGGATTCGGCGGAGATCCCCGGCTTGCCGGGATCGAGGTCGCCGCCCTCGTCCACGCCGACGCCGGTGTACAGCTTGGTGTAGCCGCCGTAGCTGCGGCCGGTGCGGATGCCGGGGCCCATCAGGAACATCGAGGTGTACGGCCAGTGGTCGCGGCCGCCCGTCGCGTTGTAGGCGGGCGTGCGCGCCATCTCGGAGGTCACCACGACGATGGTCTCGTCGCGCAACGGGTTGCCGGACGGGCCGCGGGTGGCGGCCAGCCTGGCGAGCACGAGGTCCAGATCGGAGAAGAAGGCCTCGAAGTTCTCGGTCTGGACGCTGTTGTCCTGGTGGGTGTCCCAGACGAAGCCGGTGCCCACGGTGGCGCAGCGGCAGATGCCGGAGGCCAGCGCGTCGACGGCCGTGTACGCGCGATCGAGGAAGGTCAGGCCGCTGCGAAGTTGCAGCTCGTGGCGGCTGTCGGACAGGGAGGTGGCGCGACGCAGCGCCTCGCGGTAGTCGGCGACCCGAATGGAGCCGGGGCGCTCGAGCTGGCGGGCCTCGGCACGGTCGGCCAAGAAGCGATCGACGATGCGACCGGGGACGGGCTCGGGGACGCGCAGCGGGGCGTCGTTGTCGACGAGGAGCGTGCCGTCGATGGTGCCCTGCAAAGCCCCCAGGGCGTGGCTGACGAAGACGGTGTAGGGGCCGGGGAAGCTGGGCCCGCTCATGACCAGGTGCGGTAGCGTGGTGGTTTCGCGCTCGTCGTAGGCCAGGAGGGTGGCGAAGTCGGGGCGATCTTCGGAGGTCGAGCCGGTGAGCGCGACGATCTGGCAGGTCTCGTGGTTGACGCTGCGGGTGGAGACGCCGTGGAGCAGGGCGATGTCGCCGGCGTGCTTTTCGAAGAACGCGCGCGTCAGCGGGCGGCTGGGATGATCGACGAGGCGCAGATCGCCGACCGTCCAGGGCTCGCACTGCGGTTCCATCTCGATTTGTGGGCTGTCGAACAGCGGGGCGAACACGGCGAGGGGATCCCAGCCGCCCTCGGCGTTGACGAACAAGAAGCGACGCCCGTTGCCTTCGAGATGCGCCAGGCTGGAGCGAGTCGCACCGAAGAGGGCCGCGCCGGCGATCGCCGATCCCATGAAGGTGCGTCGTGTCAGCATGGTCGGGTCTCCTCAGTAGAGCAGGTGGTCGGGGTCCGCCAAGATGGCGGTGAGCAGGGCCACCCAGGCCTCGTGGGGGGGCGCGATGCGGGCGACGGCGTGCCAGGTGTCGACGAGGACCACGAGCTCGGGGTCGTCGAGGTCGAGGGTCTTCGAGCGTGCGATGCGAACGAGGCGAGCGACGGTTTCGGGCGTGGGGGGCTGGCCCGGATCGAGCTGGGCGACGAGGCTGCCGAGGCGTCCGGGGGACGGATCGCCGGCGCGGGCGCGATCGACGAGGTGGATCGCGCCGGCTTCGGCCAGGCGACGTTGCACGAGCACGGCGCCGGTCGAGACGTCGGTGGCATCACCGCGGTCGCTGCCTCCCGCGAGGCTGCGCACGCCGAAGTCGAGGCGCGCCGCCGGGCGACCGCCCAGGGCCAGCGTGTAGCCGGTGAGGTCGGTCAGCGATCCGGCCAGGACATCGATGGGGGCCACGCGCTCGGAGACGGGTTCGGGGTCGCCTCCGAAGCGGGGGGTCCAGCGCAGGCCACGATAGCTGGGGTCGCGAAGGATCGAGCGGACCAGCGACTTCAGGGAGAGGTCGGAGGCGAGGAAGGCTTCGCGGTGCTCGGCGAGCGCACCCTCGTCGGCGAGCACGGCCGGGCGGCCCATCAGCGCCTCGTAGACGCGACGCACGGTGCAGGCGACGAAGCGTTCGTCGGCGGCGATGTGGTTGCCCAGATCCTCGAGGCGCTCGCCGGGCAGGCCGAAGAAGCCCGGGGGCACGCCGGTGTACTGCTGCCAGCCGCGCTCGCCCGGGATCGAGTAGGTGGAGCGCGGCACGTCGTCGGGGCACATGAACC